>JAEEHZ010000207.1 GCA_016281115.1 Clostridiaceae bacterium
CAGAGCAGGATATACAACAGACGATATAAAAATCGCGATTGATGTTGCCTCAAGCGAATGGTATGAGAACGGAATATATCATTTGCCAAAAAGAAGAATTGATTTGACCGGCGATAACCTTATAGATTATTACAGCGGGCTTATAAACAAATATCCCATTATTTCTATTGAGGACGGCTTAAGCGAACACGACTGGGAGGGTTGGACAAAGCTCACGCAGACTTTAGGCAACCGCGTTCAGCTTGTAGGAGACGATCTGTTCGTTACAAACAAAAACAGGCTGGAATACGGTGTATCTGTAGGCGCGGCAAATTCAATTTTAATTAAGGTAAACCAAATAGGCACGCTTACAGAAACGATAGATACGATCATTACGGCTAAAAAGGCAGGATATTCGTGCATAATATCTCACCGAAGCGGCGAAACGGAGGATACATCTATTGCCGATATTGCGGTTGCTCTCAATGTGGGACAAATAAAATCCGGTGCGCCGTGCAGAGGCGAACGCACGGCAAAATATAACCGTTTGCTCAGAATAGAGGAAATGATTTGATTGAATAAATCAGAATAATTTGATATTTGATTTTACACAGGAGCGATTGTTGTCAATCAATAAATGCTATTTTGAAGAGCTTAATTTCGCATAAGAAAGTAAATGCTTGTATTAATGTATTCCCCACACGGTTTGAACAGTTGCCGTGCGGGGAAATTTTTGTTTTATTATGAATGTTTTTTCTCAAACCCGTGTATCCAATCAGAACGGCAATAGTAAATTAAATATATTATCGAGCTGATCGTCCAGGTTATCGGATACGCCGCGTATATATAACCTATTTCACCGGTTACCGTCATAACTACAGCGATATATGCAACTCTCAGTACACACCAAACTGCCAGCATGACAGTCATAGGCACAAATGCTTTTCCCGCGCCTCTTAAAACTGCAGCCATCACATTTGAATATGAAAGTAAGAAATAGAATAACGCGGCTGTATGGGCTTGCCTTACTCCAAATTCTATGACCTGGGGTGTGCTGTCGAAAAGAGATATAAGCAGAGGTGCTGTTATAAAGCATATTATCCCTATAAGCTCCGCAAGCAGTACGGCGGATATTATCCCAAAACGCGAGCCCTTTTTAACACGGTCATATTCCTTTGCGCCAAGGTTTTGGCTCGTAAATGTTGCAAGTGACATAGAAAAGCTTGTTATGGGCAGAAATGCAAATCCTTCTATCTTTGCGTGAGCGCCGTATGCCGCCATTGCAAGCTTGCCGAATGTATTTATCTGAGATTGAACTATAACGTTTGCAAGCCCTATGACCGAGTTTTGCACCCCTGCGGGAAGACCGTATTTTATAACTTCTCTAAGCGTTTCTTTATGAAATCTTATCTTTCTTAAATCGACCGTAAATACGTTTCCTTTTTTCATTAAGTGAACAAGACAAAGTATAAAGCTTACGCCCTGCGATAATACAGTTGCAGCGGCAGCCGCCCATACTCCGAACTTAAACACACCTATAAAAATCAAATCGAGCGCTATGTTTAAAAAAGAGGAAAATATGAGATAATAAAGCGGTCTTTTGCTGTCACCGACAGCATTCATTATGCCTTTGCAGGTATTATACATTACCATGGCAACAGTACCCGAAAAGTAAAATCTAAAATATTCGGTCGCAAGCGGCATAACATCGGGGTCGGTATTCATCCATCCAAGAAAAACCGGAGTAAACAATACTCCCACTATTGTAAGAAGCACACTGCTTACAATGCCAAGCGCGATGCTAGTATGTACAGCGAGTGACACTCTGTTTTCGTCCCCTGCGCCGAAGTATCGTGATATTACTACTCCGCCGCCCATAGAAGTGCCTATAAAGAAGCTTGTAAGCAAAAATATGAGCGTTCCCGATGAGCTTACCGCCGCAAGCGCCTCTGTTCCCAAAAATCTGCCTACTATAAGTGCGTCGGCTGTATTATAAAGCTGTTGAAATATCTGGCTCAAAAGAACAGGCAATGCAAAATTTATTATTACACGGTAAATACTGCCCTTTGTCATATCAACAGTTGTCGGTTTGTTGTTCACAAAAACTACCTCTTCTGTATGTGATTATACCGGATAGTATATTACGCCGCATAATAAAAGTCAATTACAGCAGAAATAAATATGTCATATTTTGAAATTATTATTCATTATCTGTTTTTCTGTTTAGGTATATATTGTAGTACTCTACACGCTTTTTGATTTTTTTGATTCCGCGGCTTATATGATAAGACACCGTAGACTGTGAAGAAAGTCCGAGCTCATTCGCTATTTCCTTTAAACTTTTTCCGTTTATGTAATACTCTGTTATACACCGGCGCTGGCGTTGTGTGAGCTCAATTTGCATTGCTGTTCTTATAAATTCCGCCATTTTCAGGCGTTCGTCTTTATTTGTAGCTCCGCTTTTTGCAGATATATATGATAAGTAATCAAGCATTTCCTCGGTGCAGGTAAGCCGACCCGTTGTCGGTTTAATCATGTGCGCCATTTGCTCTCGCCTCCAATATTCTATATGTTTTTCTGCATTCAACATACATTTCGTATAAGCTTGCGATACGGTCTTCCAGCAAGCTCCTGTTTTTACTGCATTGAATTATAGTTCGCTCAGCTTTTAGTTTGTCGATCATTTCCTTTAGATTCTCCAGATCACGTCTATATTCTTCTGCCCATTCCTTATAATTCATTTTTAAAACTCCCTTCTTTTGTGAAAAATTTTTACAAAAATAGTTAGATCGTGTACAAACGAGCTGTTATACGTAATTTGTCCTTGGTTCAGTTTTTATTTTAATTTAAAATATTTAAAATTCAATATAATTGTGAATAATTTCCCCAAGCAAAAATCAGTTGTACAAATATGCGCACAACTTGTATGATCTTGTGAAAAATATTCTTGTAATATCGAAAATTGTAATATATAATGTATCTCAGAAGAATAATATGAATTATCCAAAGGTGAGTGAATTGTTATGGCAGTTAATTTCGGAGTTCAGCTGCGACACATGCGAAAGATGAGAAGATATACACAAAAACAGCTTGCACAGCTTGTAGGCGTTCCAGTTTCGTGTATAACCGCAATGGAGAACAACAAGCGCAAGCCCGACGCATACACTCTTGCAAAGCTTTCACAGGTGCTGGAGGTAAGTGCGGATTATTTACTTTGCGTAGAGAGTTATAAGGATAAAAAGAAAGAAAAAACCAAAGAAAAGAATGAATTGACCGTAAAATCACCCGAAAAAAACGCACTCCCTGTCTTTGGGAACAGTGCAGAGGCTCTTGATGTGATAAACAGCATAACAAACGCATTGCAGGAGCAAGCAGGGCTTATGTATAACGGAGAACCAATAGGTGAAGAAGACTTGCAAAAGGTGGCGGACGCTATACGCATAGCCGGAGAAATAGCCCTCAGGCAATGCAAAAGGAAGGAATGACCCTTATGCTTGACAGAATAATGAAAAAGGTAAACGAAATAACCGATTTTTATCATACCTGCGACCCCTTTGAGCTGTGCGAAGAAATGGGGATAATAGTAGTTGCGCTCAATTTGCCTGACTCTGTAAACGGAATATATACCATACTTCACGAACAAAACACTATCATAATAAACAGCGCTTTGCCTTACGATAAGCGCAAGGTCATATGCGCCCACGAATTAGGACATGTTATGCTCCATAACGGACTTAACCGAATGTATCTTGAAAGAGGAACCAATTATTGTATAGACGCTTTTGAAACTGAGGCGGATACATTTGCCGCCTGCTTATTGATTGACGACAAAAAAGTACGTTCACTTACTCAAGGCTGCACCGTGTGTGTCGCCGATATAGCAGCGATGGCAAAAGTTCCCGAACAGTATGTAAAGCTCAGATACCAAATTTGACAAACACTGCGGGGAATGATAGAATTAACAAGATATTTTTAACGAATATACATATGTGAAAAGGAGCGGCAAATCTGGACTGCATTTGTTGCCGGATAATATAATGAATAAAATTGAAAGCTTTAAGGTTGACCACACAAAACTGAAAGAAGGAATTTATATATCCCGTATTGACGGCGATATAACCACATACGACCTGAGATTTAAGAAGCCCAATATGGGAGATTATCTTTCTAACAGCGCGATGCACACGATAGAGCATCTTATGGCTACTTATTTGAGAAACAGCGATATGGCTGATGACGTAATATATTTTGGACCGATGGGCTGTCAAACGGGGTTTTATCTTCTTGTGAGAAACGCCGATAACGGGCGTGTACTTAAAAGTGTAAAAAGCGCGCTTAAAAGCAGTATCGGTCATAAGGGAGAAGTTTTCGGGTGCAGTGAAGTTGAGTGCGGAAATTACCGTTCGCTTGACCTGAAAAGCGCCGTAATTGAATGTGAAAAGTATTTGGCTGTTCTTGATTCGCGGAATAATAATTTTATGTATTAAAGCATATTTTTGAAAGGAGAGGCGTTCGCTTGAAAAAGCGGGTGCTTTGTGCTGTATGATAGGAATTATAGGTGCAATGAGCGTAGAAGTTGATAAACTGAAATCGCTCATAGAAGATAAAACAACCTCGCTGTGCAGCGGAATAGAATTTGTAAGCGGAAATATAAACGGCAAAAGCGTTGTAGTGGCAAAATGCGGTATAGGCAAGGTTTTTGCGGCGGTTTGTACGCAGACAATGGTATTGAAATTCTCTCCCGATGTTATCATTAACACAGGCGTGGCAGGCGCGGTAAGTCCCGGGTTACAGCCCGGAGACATTGTTGTTGCCAAAGATACCGTGCAATATGATATGGACACAACCGCTTTCGGTGATCCGCCGGGTTTGATCTCGGGACTTGATATTGTACATATGCCTTGCATGGGCAGCGCGTCAAATGACATTGCGGAATACGCAAAAGAAAAAGGAATAAATACGTTTTACGGTACATTAGCCTGCGCGGACAGATTTGTAAGCGACAAATCAACTAAAAATATGCTTAAAGAAAAATTTTACGCACTTGCCTGCGATATGGAAAGCGGCAGTATAAACCATGTGTGCTATCTGAATAAAACTCCCTGTGCCGTTGTAAGAGCCATAAGCGATACTGCCGACGGCGGCTCGGTGGACGATTATACAAAGTTTTTGCGTGAGTCTGCGCAAAAAGCCGTAGAAGTTGTACTTGAATATATAGATAAACATTGACATAAAAGGAGAATAGCGGCACAATGTTTGCCGCGACTGTTATGAGCGTTTTTTTGAAAAGAGCTTGGGCAGAAATAGATCTTGACGCCATAAAGCATAACTATAAACAAATAAGATCCAAAATAGGCAAAAGCAAGCTTATGTGCGTTATTAAAGCAGACGCATACGGGCACGGGGCTGTTATGCTTGCAAAAGAATATGAAAAACTCGGCGCCGATTTCTTTGCCGTAAGCAATTTAGAGGAAGCTTTGCAGCTGAGAAACAACGATATAACACTGCCTATCCTTATCCTCGGTTATACCCCCGAATATGAGGTGAAATCACTAAGCAAAAACAATATTTCTCAGGCGGTGTTTTCTCTTGACTATGCACGTGCGCTTTCAGAGCAGGCGGTGAAATGCGGAGTTAGTATAAAAATTCACTTAAAGCTCGACACGGGAATGACAAGAATTGGTCTGCTTTGCCAAAACAAAGAGCAGGCGGATTCTTCATTTGACGAAGCTGTTGAAATCTGCTCAATGGATAATCTGATACCCGAAGGGCTGTTTACTCATCTTGCCCTTGCAGATGACGGCGAAAGCGGAGAAGAATACACGCAAAAACAGCTTGAATGTTTCAATTATTTATCAAACAAGCTTGAAAACAACGGTGTGAGATTTACATATCGCCACTGCGCAAACAGTGCCGCCATAGCTGATTATCCTCAGGCGCATATGGATATGGTAAGAGCGGGTATAATACTTTACGGAATGGCATCAGCCAATGTGAGAAACAAGCTTGATCTGCGTCCGGCAATGAAAGTGAAAGCTGTTGTGTCACACATAAAAAAGGTGCCGTGCAATACAAGCGTAAGCTACGGCTGTACATACACGACCGAAAAGCCTACTGTTTTAGCGACTGTGCCGATAGGCTATGCCGACGGATACAACAGGCTTTTGGGCAACAGGGGATATATTTCCGTAAACGGCAAAAAAGCTCCTATAGCAGGCAGAGTTTGTATGGACCAGCTTATGGCTGATGTTACCGATATCCCAAACGTTAAGCGCGGAGATACCGTTACGGTTTTCGGCGACGATATCGTTTCGTGTGATGACCTTGCAAAGCTGTGCGGCACAATAAATTACGAGATAGTTTGCCTTGTGGGTAAGCGTGTACCCAGAGTATATATAAAAGACGGAAAAATATGTGAAACAACGGGACTTTTGCAGAATTTGTGATATGAATAACGACCTTAAGATAATAATTTCCCAAAAAGAGCATATACACGGTATTTATGAAATCGAAAAGCTTTGTTTTGAGCATCCGCAAAGTGAGCAATCACTTTTAAACGATTTAAACGGTAATTCCGTTTTTTTCTGCTGTGTTTGCGAAAGCGGTAAAGTTGTGGGATATATAAACGCCGACACGGTGCTTGATGAAGCTTATGTTGTAAATGTTTGCGTTCACCCCGATTATCGCAGGCTGGGGATAGGAGAGAGGCTTTTAAAAGCTCTGTGTGATTATTGCTGCGATAATTCATTCTCGTTTGTTACTCTTGAGGTGCGCCAAAGCAATATGGCGGCAATAAGTCTTTACACAAAGCTTGGCTTTGAAAAAGCGGGTTTAAGAAAGAGTTTTTACACTCACCCCACAGAGGATGCAGATATAATGACATTGTATTTCAAAAAAAATAGGAGATAAACTTTATGCTTATATTGGCAATAGAAAGCTCTTGCGACGAAACAGCCGCCTCGGTAGTAAAAGACGGCAGATATGTTTTGTCTAACATAATAGCGACACAAATGGACGAGCACAAGCTGTACGGAGGCGTTGTGCCTGAGATAGCTTCGCGCCGCCATACCGAGGCTATTTGCTCAGTTGTGGAAGAGGCTTTGTTAAAAGCCGAATGTACGCTTGATGATATAGACGCAATAGCAGTTACATATGCCCCGGGTCTTATAGGCGCGCTTCTTGTCGGCGTTAATTTTGCGAAAGGTTTGGCGCTTGCAAAAAATAAACCGCTTGTACCTACGCACCATCTGCGCTCGCACATTGCGGCTAACTATATATCAAATCCCGAACTAAAGCCCCCGTTTATGTGCCTTGTGGTTTCGGGCGGTCACAGCCATATTGTTAAGGTGGATGACTATACAAAAATGACTGTTATAGGCAAGACCCGTGATGACGCAGCAGGCGAAGCTTTCGATAAAGCGGCTCGCGCAATGGGTATGCCTTATCCCGGCGGAGTCCATCTTGATGAAATTGCCGAAAGCGGCAACCCAAATGCTTTTTCATTGCCGCACCCTCACGTAAGCGGCAGTGAATATGATTTCAGCTTTTCGGGGCTTAAAACGGCAGTTATAAACCTTATTCACAATGCCTCACAAAAAGGAGAGCAGTTGCCTGTTGCCGATTTGTCGGCGAGCTTCAGAAAAGCGGTGGTAGGTTGCCTTACGGACAATTTTATAAGAGCCTGCGAAGCTCATAACTGCGAAAAGCTTGTAATAGCGGGCGGCGTTTCCGCAAACAGACTTTTACGGCAGGAATTAAGCAGTATTTGCGCACAAAAAGGCTATGAGCTTTATATGCCCGAGAAAGCGCTGTGCGGCGACAATGCCGCAATGGTCGGCTCTCAGGGCTACTATGAATACTTAAGCGGAAACACTGCGTCCTCCGAGCTTAACGCCTACGCCACAATGTCAATAGAACTTTAAAAGGTGTGTTTTATGAGAAAAAACACTGTAACGAAAAAATCAATCATTTCAACCGTGATAACCGCAGGATTGCTTATCTTTATATTCACACATTCCGCATTGCCCGCTGAGATCTCGGCACAGGAAAGCGGAGATGTAACGGGATTCTTGCAAAGAATAGCAGACTTTTTCGGAATAGAGCTGGTGCTTGCGGATAACCTGATACGCAAGGCGGCGCATTTTTGTGAGTATTGCGCATACGGTTTTATGGTGAGCTTAACTTATTGCTCTTACAGAAAAAAATTGCTTTCAAATTTGCCGATAGCTTTTCTGACATTTGTTCTTACGGCTCTCACAGATGAATCTATTCAGTTCTTTTCACCCGGCAGAAGCGCGCAGGTGAGCGACGTTTGGCTTGATTTTTTCGGAGCCGCGACAGGACTTTTGTTTTTTGCGTTTTGCGCATACATTTCAAAAAAGATAAAACCCCGAAAAAATAAAAGTAAAAAATAAAACTTGCCCCGTGCGGCTGTGTTTAAAAGCCGCACGGGGCATTACTTATTATATCGTATTTAGTTTTATTTGCACAGTTTTGCTATCTTGCGCTGAACAAGCACGATATCGTACATATCAAAACAGTAATTGCTGTCCGCGTTGGCTATATAGTAGAAGTAGTCTGTAGGATAAATTATCAGTCTCGCCATAACCTTCTGCATATATACAACATCTTCCATATCAACTGTATTGTCTTCATTTACATCCCCCCACAAATATATGTTGGGGATTAAATCTCTGACATCATTCATTTTGAATAGGCTTTTTTCAGACGCCTCTTTAAGCGTGTAAATATTATCTCCGTCAAAAACGTATTTACCTAAATCATAAGGAGATTCTATTTCAGGCGCTATGACAATAAAGTCTTCTATAATTTCCGATGTAAAG
>JAEEHZ010000208.1 GCA_016281115.1 Clostridiaceae bacterium
TAATATAGATGCTGAATTTAGTTGCGATAATCTGATCTGCCAAACAGGTAGTCCAGAGAGACTTTGAAATAGCCGGCAATGAGTTCTGCAATTTCAAGAGACGGCAAGTAATTCTTTGAAAACCATCTTGAAATCAAACTCTTATCAAAGCCACAATCTGTACCTACTCTGTAATGCGTGACGGATTTTTCATTACAAAGTTCGGCAAATCTATCGCTAAAGGACTTATTGTTCGTAGAAGGGACAAAATCATTTTCCGTATCATATCCGAGAAGATAACTTAAAGACACCTGAAAATAATCTGCAATTTTAATGAGTATTTTCAGCGTAGGAATAATACCGTAATTTAACGCATTATTAAATGAAGAATTTATTTGCATCTTATTTTTAAGTTCTGTTCTGGATAAATCGGAATCGTCAGCCAATTCAACTATTCTTTTTTGAAAGTCTGATGAAATAGCCATAAAAACCTCACATCTTATTAGGTGCTGTGTTATATTAAACACCTATTTCAAGTATAGGTTTTTATTATGCGAATATAAGTGTTCAATGCGACAGAGCAAATATAAAGAAGGAGAGAAAAAATGAAGATTTTGACGAAACAATGGATGCAATATGATAGGCAGGTTATCCTTGCCGGACAAACAAAAGCAATGGACGGATTAAAAGATAAAGCGACAGATGAATTGTATAACAAGGTTTACAATCAAAAACTTGAAGACTTTATGCAATTAGAGAAGACAAATCCCGTATATGAAGAAACAGAGTCGGGCGTTAAAAACATTTTCGACGAAAACTACGTAAAAAGAATATTTGAAGCCAGAACCCAATATAACGAGGCTTTAATTAAAGCATTACCTGAAAACACGTTAAAGCATATCGTAAATTATAAATTATTAGGGTTAAAGCATTGTTCTCAAAAAGAACTATTATTTTTACAAACGTTTTACGAAAAAGGTTTAAGCGAGATAGAAGAAGCGGCTCAAAAAGCACGAAATATAACAGAAGATTCGGCACAATATTTAAGGCAAAACATTGACTTTGACTTTTTTACTGAAGAAATAATTTACGGCATAAAGGCTGAAAATGGCAATCTTCTAATCAAATTCGATGGCTGTTATTTAGTCGTTAAAAACTTTTCTATAATAGAAAAAGAACAGGATAACGTATGCGACTTTAACGTTGACGATCCCTATTGTGGTATGACGGTTCTACACGCAATAGAGTTATATTATGATGAGAACACCTATACTTTCGAGTTCCATTTATTGTTAGACAATATAGACAATCTGGATATCCCAACGTTTTGGTATTTAACAGTAAAATGCGACGACATTTATACGCAAAAAATATAACATATAAAAAGAGAGCCATTTAACCAATAACAACACTTTGGCTGCAGTGAGGTTAAACGCTCTCTATAAGTATTATATTAAATTCGTATAGAAATGTCAACCATATAAAAACGGGCAGATGTGTTAGCAACATCTGCTCGTTAGTTTAATACTTAATCATACTCAATATAATCGGGAGCCCAATCAACCCAAGGCTTAGGATTGCGTCTATCGGAATTATGAATTTGCTGGTGAGTTTTGTGTTTAGGGTTTAACTGATTAGAGCGGTTATCAATGTTTGCTTGATATGCCTTATTATTTGGATTATGCTGATTTGCCCAATCATTTAACTGCGCTTGAGTATGCGTTTTACCTGAAACCTTACCTTTTGCCATATAACACCTCCTTCTGAACCAAAAAATCCATGCTATATGGTGCATGGACTATAAAAATGCTAACTATTTTTGCCTTACACCACAAAAACAAAGCCAAGGATTGATTGGCTCAATATTTTGTCGTGTAAAGCAATGAAACGTAGGGGGACTACTTAAAAGTCACACGCAACTATTTTTCTCAACACCCTAACGAGCATTTTAAGTAGGCGAAGATGAGTTTCATGGGTTTACCGTTGTTTTCGTGCTTAAGGTTTCGCCTGAGTAGTTTTTCACACGCTCATTATGTGAAAGAACAAACTGTCTTGAACATATAAAAGCACTTAACATAGATATAATACCAAAAAGAAGCCAAAAAGTCAAGATAATTGAAAGGATAAAAACTGTTATATATATAGGACACTATAATTATATTTATCTGTCAAATAACATACTTAACAATATCTAAACTACTACTTTGAGTGTAGGGCGTGTGCTTGTCTTGATACAAGCGTCGGGGCTTCGCCCCGCCGGACAAGCACACGCCCTACAACCTGACCGACAGACCGATAAACTTAAAAAAGTCAAAGGGTTGCGAAAAGCCGCCCGCTAACCCGCTTGTGCGATCTTTTCGCAACACCGCTTTTTCCTTTTTATGCCTTAATTTGCTTTTGGCATTTGTTTTATAACGGCGGGGCTTACTTTGCCTATAATTTCGCCTTCGTCTATACAGGTAAAGTCGTCGAAAAGTAGTAATTTTTGGTCGTCTTGTCCTATGGGGCATACAATATCTTCATCTAAAATATCACAGAGAATATATTGAGATAGCCCCCTTGAAGAAACAATTTTCTCGCCACTTTTTTCCAAGTATTTTATTAAGTAAGATAAAGATTCGCTTATAAGAGTTTTATTCGGTATTTCCTTAAAGTCGTTACGTCCGAAAGTGTATAAAAAGTACACATTTTGATACTTAACCGTTTTTTGGTGAGTTTTATAATCATAATCTTCAACCATTTCCAAATCGCCTCTTAATTGTCCTTCCGGTATATGAAACAGTCCGTGAAAATGCAATCTGTTAGTTTCTTTACCACGCTCCCATACGCCTATATATTCCCAGCCATATCTGGTCTTAAAATTAGATAACGTTTTCAAAAGCGTTTTTCTAAAACTTTCTTCCGTATGCAGTTTATCGTCATAGGTAAACGTACAAAAGTAATTCATATCGTTTAAGTATGCTTTTCGGCAAAGCCTTATACGTCGGCTTATTAAATTCCGTATTTTACGCTGTATATTAAGTTCTACATAGTCCTTCGCCGTTTCTTCATCCTTAAATAAACCTTTCATTTGTTCCAAAATATACCGTTTACGTTCCGCTCTCGTTTTATTACTTGTTTCAGCATATAGTTTTTCAAATATTTCTTTACGTGAAATCTTTTTACCACGGCTTACTTTTTTCTTTACAGGTACAAGTTCGTTTCCTACTAATTTCACTTCCGTAAGCACCCGTCCGCTCGGTAATACCAATTCCGAAACTTCTTCCTTTTCTTCCACAACCTTATTGTTCTCGTCAACAGTTATTAAAGGTTCAGGCTTTGTTTTTCGTGGTTTTTGGGGACGAGTTGTATGCGGTATCGCTATAAAATGATTGCCGTCTGAATATACCTTCGCTCTTCCGTAATCAGGCATAAGTCCCTCCTTTGTGCATAAGGAAAAGACGGCGTTATGGATTAAGGTTTACGCAGAATTATCGCCGTCATTATCCTTATACAATGAATTTATAAAATAACTGTTCTGCTTTTTGAGTTCCTTTACACTCGCTTTACTTGCCATATATTCCATATAATCGTTTAATCCTTTTTTCGCCTTTACTGCTAAATCATTAAAATAATCCGAGAAACAGTCAGTAGAAAACCTGTCCGAATATATCTTGTAATTGTTAAGATAATACTTTTTCTTTTCCTTCTTTCCGTCCATAGTTCCGCGCTCTTTTAAGATCGTTAGCACCGAAAACCCGTATCGGTTATATATCCTTTCGTTCCGCTTAAACAAATACGCTGCCATCTTCTTTAACAGATAAACAAGCAGGGTATTATCCCCGCGTAAAAACCGCAGGTCGTAATAAAAAGATATGAACTTATTAAACGCCCACTCGGTAAGCATTTCTTCTATGGTATAAAACGGCAACGCAAGTTTCTGATCGCCGCTTTTATCTATCGTTATAACGTCGCATAAATCTCTTGCGTCAGCACCCCAACTTTCCGGTCTTTGCTCGTCACAAAACACCTTTATAAACGGGAAATTATCTACCGTCGCGGAGTGCCTACACATTTTAAGCCAACTGTTAAATAAATCGTTCTTTTGGTTCGTTTCTTTCGCTTCCTTTTTAATTTCCTTTAATTCCAGATTATTGCCGCGCTCTTTGCCTATTTCGGTTATAGCCACAACGCCGAACTCGAAACTACCCGCTTTGTCGTTATTCTGTATAACTTTCCTGCCTAAACGCAAAATATCGAAATCGAGAATATGCGAATTCCGACTTGCTCTTTTATGCCTTGAAAAAAAGTCCGTATTCCACATAGGGAAGTTCCCTTCGGTGATTAGTGCGTTATCTTCACGTATTGCATAATTACTTACTATCAAACTGCTCTCTAAAACGTATATAAAATACAACTGTGCGTAGGTAGATAAAACATCGAAAAGCGTTTCTTCTTTTAACCCGCCGTTATACGTAATCCCATACCTTTTAACGTCATACCCGTATAATTGTAGTTTTATATCCCCGTGTGCATTAAACCGTTTTTCTTTTAACTTTACCCATTTCTTTACGCTCGCAAGGTTATATATAACACCGTATTCCATACACCGTAATATCTCTCTTTCAAAACATACCCAAGGGAAATATGGGAACTTCATATCCGCTTTTTGTAATCTTAAAAGGGCTTCTTGACGAAACATAACCGCTTGGGAAAGTGCCATATCCGTTATTAAAGTCGTCTTTTTCTTTCCCATACTTCCGCAGGACATTGACGAAATAGAAAGCCCTTTAATAAACCCGCAGTTTTTTGCCTCAAAATGCCGCAATTTATTATTCGCTATCTTCTTTCTCGCTCTATCCCAAAGATAAACCACTAATATTACCCACAAAACAACGGGTATCGTTTTTACCGCTACTTGCAGGTCTATTATTAGTTTTGCAAGTTGTATAAACAGACTCGGTATATCGAAAGAAAGCGTAAAGTAAAAATAGTATGCGAAAAACGCTATTACTATCGACGCTACGTTTAGGTTAAACGCCCAAATCAATATCCAAATAATTTTCAGCCACCGTTTGTCTTTAAGAAAGTCCAAATATCCACGTATAAAGTTATATACGGGTAAAACGGCTATCTTTATAACAAACTTAAACGCTTTAAGCGGCACGGTATCTCTGTTATATTTGTTATTAGGCTTACGGTACGCCCGTTTTAACAAAACAAATAACAACACGATTATAGGCAGGGCTATAATAAACACTTCCATAACCACGCCTAAAACGCTAATAATACCGTTTGCCCAAAGCATAAAGTTTTCTTTATCAATAAGCAGCGAAAAAAATGTGCTGAAAAATTCCTTTATCTTTTCTAAACTGTCGGGTAAATATCCGCTCCAAGATAAAACGCCTGAATAGTTGTTTACCGTCGGCGAAATCCCCGTAGGTAAATAAAAAATCGTCGCACCGTAAAACACAATGCTTATATATAAATCCTTTGCCGTTTCTATTAGCCTTAAATAACTGTTACGAAAAGTGAAAGCCCCAAGCAATATAAAGCCTGCCGTCAACGCTATTGTAAGTAAAACATATATAATTTTAATCTTCTTCATAGATCTGCTCTCCTTGTGTATCGAGTATTTCAGCAGTTCGGCTACACGTATTTACCGTATAGCCGACCGCCAAAATCACCAAGATAAGAAGAACAACCGCTATTATTCTCTTTATCTTCTTCATTACTTTAATTCTCCCGTTCCTTTCGTTCTTTTCGTTTTCGTATTGCGTTACTCATCTTTTTTATCGCCCACCCCAACAATCTGAACGGCAAAAGAATAACATATACTATCGCTTTTAAGATAAGCGGTAATATTCCCGTCGCCGCAAGAAGTATTAGGAGCAAAATAAACAATAAATAAGTTAAAAGTAATTTCCACCAACTCGTTGCCTGTTTCGGCAGCGTTATATCGTTGTAAATGTCGATAGGGCTGTTTACTACGGGTATTACCGTATATACGCCGTCCTTGTTAAAGGTTAATTGAATAATATCGAAATTAAGGAAAACACTCTCGGACACAACGTAAGTCGATTCGCCGTAGTCCGCGCTGTCGAATAATCCGTTCTTATCCAAATTCTTGCCTGTAAACCGGTTGTAGCACATTACGGGTAAACACATATAATCCGTTTGAGCAAACCTGAATAACACTACCGTTTCGTTATTGCTTTTCGCAGTATTATAAAACGCCTTAAATGCGTTCAGTTCGCTTTCGTTCCCGTTAATAAGCAATGTTCTCGCTATGTCCGCTCTTGCCATATCGTCGTCTGTTACTATCCGAATAGGCGAAATGCCCTTATAACTGTCGTCGAGTTCTCTGGGGGCAAGCCCAAATAAGCCTGCAAAAAACCTTTGCCAACCACTGCTCGTGTCCGTGTAGTTCAGCATATCGAAAGTATCGCCAGCGTCAAAGTCCACAAGTTTATGATGGACGTTATTACCCATATACGACACGCTTGTCCGTCCCGAAGAAAGTCCGCTCTCAAACAAGTCCGCACTTATATTCTTTCCGGGGACGTCGATGCGTCCGTTCTTATACGTTTTCGTATAACTTTCCACATAGTTTTTAATTCTCTCGGACGATAAAACATATTCGGATATGCTCTTACCTTCGGTAGAGAACAAATAGTTTATCTCGTCGCATCGGGTATTTACCGCGTTAGTATAATTACAGTTATACGCCCAATCGTATTTATCATAATGTCCGTTACTACCTACCATTTCCTGATAGCCCGTGTATAGTTGCAGGGCAATATCCGTATTCTCATTTACGTTTACGCCCAGATAGGGGTAAAGTAGGTCATATACGGAAGAATTCGAAGTTATTACGATAGGCGTCGTTTGGTACTCGTACCACTCGGCTTTTATTTTTTGCAATGCCCCGTAGGTCTCGAAGAACCTATTAGGCACGGAAAAATATACGCTCGTTAAATCGTGTTTGTGGTCTTTCGCATACTCGCCCGTTCTGTAATATGTACTATGAGTTGAAAGGGTAATCGTCTCTAACTCTTTGACTTCCGAGTTAAGAGTACTTTCGGCATCTTCGTCCGAACCGTAACCTTTTGCATAGCCCGTAAATCTAAAACTGCCTGCTACGTTATATTCCGTAGCGAGATTGCTACCGTAATTTAATAACTCTATGCCCGAAACGTCATATCGCCGTTCATTACTGTTTACTCTGTCAAAAAAGGTCGTGCCGTTTATCTCTCGGTCTATTACTTTGAACTTATAAAAAAGGTTTTTGTAATTACTTTCTTCCGCTTTACTTAAATACTTTAACCCGAACTTTTCGTAATCCGTGGGGTTTCCGTTATCGTCATAACTTACAGCCATTTGTATAAAGTTAGCGTTTCCCGTATCTAAATTAAGCCCTTTCGGGTTATATACGTAAACATAAAGTCCGTAATTATTCCGCATATTAGCGCGGAAGGAATAACAATATTCCACGAAGTTTATTATCTGTATATCTTTACTTTCGGTAAACGGGTATTTTAAGATATTAAAACCTTCCGAACTTCTTAGATCGTCAAGGACGTTGGTATTGTCAAATGCGTTTCCGCTGTCCGCATTAGCCTGAACGGGAACATTTACCACCGTTAGCAAGGAAAGCAAAACGAGAAGAAATACTATAATTTTTTTATATAAAATTTTCGTCATAATTTCACTTCCTCCTTGTCGAGCGATATGCCCGTTATTGTATGCTTAATGGTAAACAATACCGTCACGGACGATTCGCCGTTATACGAACACACTGTAAGGGTAAACATATCCTTAAACTCTTTGTTTGCACAGTCGCTTATGGTTTTGTCCGGATATACCGCGTTTAAAATATCGTTTATATATCCTTTCGGTTTTAAGATAAAATAATCTTTGCCCGTGATAATATCGAACCCTGCGGTATAGTCTTCGCCTGTTCCGAAAGAATAAGTATTACCGTCAACCGTAAAATCAAAATTGTTTTCCTTATCATAGTTAGACGTAACTTTTACCGAATAGTATTTTTCCGTATTTTCCGGCGCGCCGAAAGTGTATTTTACTTTAACGGTAAGCCCCGATTTGGAGCTTACCGTATAACCGTTTGCGGAAGACATTACTTCCTTATCGTTTATCGTTAAATAAAAAGTCTTTAAATCCTCGTTAAAACCGTTGGTAAATTTATACAAAAACGAACCGCCTAATACTATTACTGCTATTACTAAAAGAGCAGTCAAAACGGAAAGTATATTTCCAGAAGATCTCTTTGTCATAATTCACCTCCGAAGCGTTTTTAGTTTATTTTTGCAGTTGTATTATTTAAGTACACGTTCTCTACGCTAACGCGAAAAAAGAAGGGAATTGTCACGGACGCGCCGCTTAATTTATCTCTTACCGTCGCGGTAAAGTAAACATTTTCCAGCCTTTCGAAGTTTTCAGTTGCTCTGGCGTCATAATCTGTTTCAAAAGTATCCCAATTAAACGTACCGTTATCGTAGAAATTGTCGAGAACGTAATAATACAAATGGTATTCGTCCCACTCAACGCCGCCGTTGTTATACTTATACGTGTACTGCGACTGGTTGTCTTCAATATAATACTTACCCATAGTTATAGTTAAGGTATTACCGCTTATGGTCGCAGTAGCGTATTTATCTATACGGCTCTCAATGCTTTGCAGCGTTACGTTTCGCCAAGTAGAATAACTGTTTTCGTCAGTCATCTCGTCACCAAAATATAACTCGCCGTGACCGCCTAAAATAACTTCGTAATCTGTTGCACCTACAACGCCCCAAGTATTTGTAGCACCTATGTTGAACGTATAAGAAGCGTTTTTATTCATAGCGTAATACTGCCCGCGTTTAGCCGTTTGGACTAACGTAGCAGTCGTGCCGGTAATATTAAGTCTTTCCGCAAGCCCTATAAACGACACCGTGCATGTGGCGGAGAACCCACCTTCTTCCGTAGTAACAGTTATAAGTATCTTGTTATTTAGGAAAGCGTGTCTGCAATTAACGTAAAACTTATGACTGTTGTTCGGATCCACACTGCCTTCAAGATAATCTTCCACGGGTTCGTTTTTCAGCGGCGCATCGTCAGCCCAGCGTATATTCCAACTCACGTTCTGATTTTCAGCATTTTCGGGATAAACCGTCGCCACTAATGTAACGTGAACGCCGTCTTGCCCACTGCGTTGAGCCTCATAAAGCGACGCCGTTGTAAACGCCATGGTTTTAGAGAATGCTACTACTTGTCCGTTTTCCGCTATGGTATCGTAATGCTCGGTAGGTGTATTCGTAGTATCGGCAGTATTTCTGTTCGAGCAAGCAAAAAGCGTGCCGCAAAGAATAGCCGATATTAGTAAAACGGAAACGATAAAAACTAACCACTTATATTTTTTTAATGATTTTTCCATAATCTTGCCTCCTTACCAACCGTAGTAATCGTCTTTTCTCTTTTTACAGATAGAGACGATACCGCAGATTATCGCTATTAAAAGAATACCGCCAGCCGTAATGCCTATTATTTGCATAAAGGTTAAGCCCGTTTTTTCTTCAATGCTCTTTAATTGCGTGTTTTCTGCGGTAAGGGTGTCAATTTGCGCCTGCAATTCAGCGACTTCCGCATCGTGAGACGCTTTGGTTACGAATTTAGCCGTATCTATTGTGCCGTCTTCGTTTATGGTTGCCGTTAACTCGTCGATCTTTGCCTGCATTTTACTTTTAAGCGTTAAGTATTCCTCGTTAGTTCTATACTGCGAAAGATCTATTTCGCCGTCCTGCGTTAAAGTCGCATACGATGCTAACTTTTTAGCAAAATAGGTGTAGTTTTCGGTAGTCTTATCCTGAACGTAAAATACAAAGTAGAACTGTAACCCCACGTTTTGATCTTTAATATTCGCTAATCCGAAACGGACGAGCGTTCCGCCTGTCACATCGTAATGACCATTGCCTTGAACGTTGAGATACTGTTTTTCCTGTTCGGTAAATTCTCTAACGTAATCGTCCTCGTGTATAAAATTCTCGTAATACGCTTGCGGGAAAATGATAACGCCGTAAGTATAATTGTCGGGGGAATAATACCCGTCGTTTATAAAATAGTTAGCAAACAACGCTCTGCCTACCGTTTCGTTTTCGCACTTATTAAAACCGGCAAACCACGTGTTATTAAGAGTTTCCTGTGCGGTAGGAACGAAAACGATTTCTTCGTCCGTTACTTCGTCCGCTTTTGCTGTTTTTACTGATTGCATACCGAACATAAGCCCTAAAAACGTTATGCTCGCTAAAAGAACAGATAAAATGGTAATAAACCACTTGTTTTTTAATAATTCGTTATTAGTCATAATTCACCTCCAAAAATCAATATGCGTGCGTACTGGTCGCTGTAATATCCGCATATAAAACTATATCGCCAACAGTACCTACGGGAATAACGCCGTTAAAGGGAATTGTCTTGGCACTGTCTAAATACCAACCATTAAACTTATAACTTGCGCTTCCATAGCCACTACCCGAATGATAATCTCCGCCGGGGCCGCTACAATAAAAATTAGTTTTAAGATTGCTAATTATTACGCTCTCGCCAGAAGTATAGGTTTCAGGGTAAAAACCACCATCTTGTTTACTTAAACCGTATTCTGAACCTATTTCGAACAAGGTTTTACCATTATTAGAACCTGCTTTCATATAGGTAATGTTATAAGTTTCCATATCCTCGCTAAAAACAAGTTCCGTAGTGCCTACGGCTACATTTTGAACCCTTAACTGATTTTGTATCGCCGTCGTATTGATGGTAAACGTGTAGGTCGCTATAACAATCCCGTTAGTATCAGTAAAATTAAAAATTACGGCATTACTTTTATTGCTGTTAATTGCCGAAATAACGGAATTTGTTTCGTCCGGTGTTAAACCATCGGTAAAGCCTTTACTTAAAAGGTCAAGACTGAACCCTGTTGCGGTTTTAGTGATAAGCGGTAATTTCGCACTATCCGCTTTAACAGCGTTTAATGCGTTAGTAAATGCGTCTTTATACGAAACAGTAAGAACGGGCGCGCCTATATCGTCGTCATTTACCGCAACAGTGTAAACGTCTGATTTAAGATAGGTATAATCGACAATAAGCGGATTTTCGTTATCGAAGTCCGCAAATACTGTACCTCTCTTTGTAGAGTTGTTTACCGTAGGTTCTGTGCCTTCCTGCGATACGGATATTTCCATACCCGTCAGTTGCTGTTTGTAGTCTATAAGACAAGATGCATTCGCCTCGGGGTTATCCCTTGACGTAACCGTAAGCCTTATTTGTTCGCCAAACGCCTGATGACAAGTAACCGTAGCCACAAGTGCGCCATCTTCTTTTGGTGTAACCGTTACATAATCGGAAAGTGTTTTATCTGTCGCCCACTCGGAATTGCTATTTACGAATTCAAGCGTCCAATCCACCGTTTTGTCCTTTGCTTTCGCAGGGGAGATTTCAGCAGAAATTATTGCTTCTATCGTATCGGGTTTATCGCCTTCACCGAGAGGCACTGAAAAAGACCTTGCCGCAAACAACATATTGCTGGGCATAGAATGAATTTCCCCGTCATTTAACACTTCGCCTTGCTCGTTAGTTGCAATATCATCTACCTGCGCGGTGTTATTGACAGCGGGGTGTCTGAAAAACGCCATATATGCGCCACCGCATAACCCGATAACAACGATAACCGCCAAAATAGATAACAAAATGCTTAATTTATTATTTTTTGTGTTATACATAATAATTCTCCTTATAATTTTTTAAAAAAACACGGCTCGAATTAGGCTTTTATACCTAAAACAAGCCGTGTAAACTTGGTTAAAGATTAGTCAAGCAACATAGAAAGTAAAGTCTTATCCGATGACCTTGCAGGTTTAATCGTGCATTCATAAACCTTGCCGTTTTCGTCAACCGACTTTACGCCGTAAGAGTTGCCCTTGATAACGTTTCCGCCGTCGTCTTTTATTTCAAACGGCTTAACCGTAAGTTCCGCGCTCATTGCGT
Source organism: Clostridiaceae bacterium (assembly GCA_016281115.1). Taxonomy (GTDB): domain Bacteria; phylum Bacillota; class Clostridia; order Oscillospirales; family Acutalibacteraceae; genus JAEEHZ01. Next base: position 11,998 of record JAEEHZ010000208.1, read on the forward strand.
TTCCGAATACGATATCCAAAACGACGTATCCGCCTTTATCCGGAGGAACTACGCCCGCTTTCACGTCCTTACCTCTAACGTTCCCTTTGACGAAATACGAGTAAAACTCTTTTTCGCCCATCTTAAAAGTTTCTCTTTCTACTACGATTTGTTTTTTAGCCATTTTCTTTTATACCTCCCGTTTTTTATTTGGCTTTACCTTTAATCTTGGAAATTTTCCTTGCTTCTTCCTTGCTCTTACCAGCCTTTATAGCCTCGTGGTACTTATACGCACCGGCGTGATCGGACTGACAGAGAAGATAACCGGATCTTAAACCCTGATTATACGAATCAAGTTCCTTGCCTTCGTCCTTACCTCTCATGTGGACTTTGGACTTGCGTTCTGCCGCGTAGCCTTTCGCACGCTTAGAAGGCGTCATCCATTTTCTCTCGTTGTTGTTATATTTAGGCATATCCTAAACTCCTTATAATTTATTTACCCGTATAGCCGATAGCGCAGCCTTTTGATGCCCGTGTTGCCGTTAGCAAAGCGAAAATTGAAATATTAAATTGTAATTTTTGCAACCGTTAACAAGGACTTTAATAAAACACTACGTTTCCTGCGACTTGTCTTTCGGAAGGTGGCCACCTTTATCTGAATTCAGTCCGCAAGAGAAATAGTCGGTTTTTTGCGCCTTGCTCTTGATTGCGATTTTAGTATAGAACACTTTTTTGCCCAAGTGTGAGAGTCTGTCCGTGTACTTTATGACACCTTTACAGCCCCAAATAGTGAACGTAGGGTAAACTAAAAGTGTAATACTTCGTTTTTAATCAACGTAGGTACGAGTAAACATTGCAGTCTTAATACGCTTGCCGTCGATGTTTTTTCTGTCCGCAAATAACGTTTCATAGACATAATCTCTTTCGTCATCTCTTGCGTAATAAGTATCTATGCTAATTAAAAAATTGCCGCAAGCGTCTTTATTACGAAGAATTACTCTCTGTTTGACGATATAGTATTCAGTTCTATATACATTATCCGCGTCTATACAGAAGTCCGGTTTTTGAATAATCATGCGTCTTTTACCTCCTTGTTGATTTCCGCTAATATGAAGTCATACATTTTCTTACACAATTTTTTTATGTATTCAATGCAAAACCCCCAATCGTCCGCAACCACTACTTGCGAGTTGTTGTTTACGATAAAAGCCAAATATAAATCAAATAATTTCGGCGGCGCATTTTTTATAATGTTTATATAAAATTCCGCCTTTTTAATTACCGAAGATTCAGCAATGGTTTTTGACGCATTGTCAAATTCTTTTTGACGAGAATAGTAATACCTAATATCTTTCAAATCGTTTCTGATCTCTTCTATCGTTTTCATTACTTTGCCCTCGGATTTTTACTAAAAGATTTTAAGATTGACGTAAGAACGGCGGCATCTTTGTCTGAACAGGTCGTTATTACTTTTTTAAGCGTTTCTTGCTGTTCGATATTTAAATAATGTTTATATAAGTCGAACCAATCTTCCATATACACGCCACCGCCCGTACCTTTTTTCGTCGAAACAGGATAAGAGAGTGAAAGTATAAGCAAATCGTTTTTGATAGTGTTTCTGGACACGCCGAATTTATACGATAAGTTATCTATCGTATCAAAACGCTGAACGTTAAGATATTCGATTATATCTTTACGACGTTCCAAAGCACTTTGCACTCTCAAAAACCTCCTTTTTTTCTTCGATGGCTACACTTTATCAACCTAATAGCCAACCTAATTGGCCATTAGAAAAATATTTTTAAATTTTTTTAATTTTTTTGAAAACAAAAAGGCCCGACAAACAGACTTCTAACTGAAATCTGATTATCGAGCCTCTCGCTTTCGCGGTTCAACTTAATAATTTTCTACGAACAGACCTGACTTTGGATTTACATTTACCCGATGCTTTTTCAATCGACAGACCAAAATCGTCGTTATCCGGTATTAAATTTTTCTGAATAAAAACATTATATAATTGTCGCTATTTTTCAATATCGTCGCAGGGGAAAATTTCGAGAACAACATACCGCCTGCTTTTTACTTTTAATTTATAGTCCGTAAGGCAACGATTACAAGTAACTTTTACTATACCGTTTTTATTGCATACGCCGAAAAGTCTTTTACCACAGTTAGGGCAAAAGAATTCTGATATAGACCAATGCGCCAATCCAATGTCAACCTCCCCGTCGTAAATCTTATTCCCAAAATGCAAACAAATGTTCGCATTTAGTGTTCTAATTATACTCGTTTTAAGTTTTAAAAGTCAATAGGATTTAAAAAATAAAGTTGAGAAAATTTTATAAAAAAATGTCATACAGACCTTGACAAAAAATAAAATATTTAATCTTTTTGTCTTTCTCTTTTTTGGGAATTGCGTATCAGAAAACTTGCCGTCCGTCAAGTAAAGGGCGAAGACTAAAACGGAAATATTTTAATCAAAAGAATATATCGGAAAGGGAATAAATTAAGTCCCCACGATATATTCTTTTTCTTTTCCTTGACTTCCGTCTGCGTTTCCTGATTTTCGTTTGTTGTCGAAAGACAAAAAATAAAAAACAATGGAGAAAAATATGCTTTTATATACTTTTATTCCACCATAAGTACACCTTTTAGAAACATAAACGGGACTATTTGTACCCGCGGAGGCTCTCACACTTATTTGTTTTTTTATGTAAGAATATATGCGTAAAAGGCAGTTGCAACGCTTAATTATCAACAAGGAGGTTTATTTATGAACGACAATAATCAAGAGATGTTTGCGAACTATCCCGACGTTTTGACTTTGGAAAACCTTATGGAAATGCTCCAGATTGGTAAAGTCTTTGCATATAAACTCGTAAAAGACAAAAAAGTTAAAGCAATTAAAATAGGACGCGAATATAAGATTACGAAAGAAAGCGTCATAAAATTATTCAACGAAGGAGTTAATTAAAATGACAGGCAATTTATCAACAAGAAACGGTCTTTGGTATTGCGTTTTATACTATAAAACCATAGACGGTCAACATAAGCAAAAGTGGGTTTCAACAGGCTTAAAAGAACGTGGAAACAAAAAGGAAGCACAGGCTATTCTTCAACAAAAGATAGAAGAGTTTTCGCACCTTGAAAACGAAGAACGTCTTATAGACAAACCCATAACGAACAGTAATGCCGGAAAAATTCATTGGCTCGATTGGCTGCAAAACTATATAACCGATATAAAGGATTCGTTATCGCCTTCCGTATACCACGTTTATAATGGCTCGTATATGAGAATTTTTAGGTTGTATTGGGGTAAGGCAAATCCATACCTTGAAGACTTGCAAACGGAAGATATTATAAAGTTTTATGACTACTTAAAAAACGACCGTAAAGTCAAAAATTTAACCGTAAAACACTATTCAAACGTAATTCGCCCAGCAATTAAACGGGCGTACAAAGAAAAACGGCTAAAAGAAAACATTTATGATTTTGTGCCGACAATTAAACGGGAAAAAAGTAAAGTATCTTTTTACGACCAAGCAGAATTAGAGCAGTTATTTAAGGCAGTAAAGGGCGAAAAAATAGAATTACCCATAAAAATGCTTGCGTATTACGGCTTTCGTAGGTCAGAACTTATAGGCTTACGGTGGGAAGCGATAGACTTTATAAATAAAACCATCACTATAAACCATAAAGTTCTTGTTTCTGAAAAAGAAGTTTTCCTATCTGATACGCTTAAAACCGCATCCAGCGCAAGAACTTTGCCGTTAATGCCGGAAATAGAAAAAGACCTTTTGGCGTGGCAAAAACAAGTACATAAAAATCAAGAATATTGGGGCAAGTCGTATAATAATACATATTTGAATTACGTATTTGTTCACGAAACGGGCGATTTAATGTATCCTGATTACTTATCCCACGCCTTCCAAAAGGTCCTTATAAAGAACAATTTAAGGCATATTCGGCTACACGATTTAAGGCACTCTTGCGCATCGCTTTTACTTGCAAAGGGTATTCCGATGAAGGAAATACAAGATTGGTTGGGGCATTCAGATTATAACGTAACGGCTAACACATACAGCCACCTTGATTTTTCGGCAAAAATACAATCTGCCGAAACAATATCTGCGGCATTAGGCTCAAAAACGAAAAACACACCCGAAGAAAAAATAAAGGAACTTGAAACCAAAATGAAAGAAATGGGAATAAACTCTATTGACGACCTGATTACGCTATTAAAAAAGTAAATCCACAAAAGCACTAAAAGGCTCGGAACTAAAAATTCCGGGCCTTTTCTTTTAGCACAAATTATGCATTTTTTAAGTCCAAAAGGGTAGCCATCAAATAGGCGCAAAAATCAAAAATATTTAAGTGTTTTTATTGATTATTAAATGGTTTTACTTAACACCCGTGCATTTTTTTTGCATTTTTCTTGCAGAAATTATGCATTCTTTTTAAAAACGCCGATTTTGACGTTTTCAAGTTTTTCAAAAATTTAGGTCGCGTGGTCTTTTTTGTGCATTCTATCTTGACTTTCAGGAAACCTACTATATAAGCGCACTTTCTAACAATGCATATAAAAATATGCACTTTATCGTAGCAGTAAACCTTTGGTCCTATAATAAAAAATCGTCAGTAAAATACTGACGATTTCTGGCGCGCCATAAGGGACTCGAACCCCTAACCTTCGGTTCCGTAGACCGACGCTCTATCCAATTGAGCTAATGGCGCAGGTGATATTTAATTGTATTTTTTTTGCATTTTGCCCAACGGTCAGAGACCTGAATCCCCCGAGAAGCGTAGTTCTTTGAACATTGGTTCCGTAGACCGACGCTCTATCCAATTGAGCTAGTGGCGCATAAAGATATTAAGTAATATTCGGGCAGTATCCTTTCTCGTGGCGGATAAAAGCCGAAAGGCGATAATACCGCCCGAAAACAAGCCTTTATATTGTATA
>JAEEHZ010000209.1 GCA_016281115.1 Clostridiaceae bacterium
ATACAAAGGTGTGGGTTTTATCATCATATGTAACGCTTTTGCGGTTTACGTCATCTTAAATACATAATTCTACAAAATTATCATAAAATTTCGCCAAATTTATTGAAATATTTAGTCTATTATGATACAATCGACTTCGCAGGTATAGTTGCCCTATCATTGGCAATCCAGCTGCAAAAAAATGTTGAACCGTGTAATTTGCGGTTGAAAGGAGACCTTATGAAAACCGACAAAAAATCAAGGATTATCAGATTGGCAGTATCGGCCGTAATTCTGGCTATACTCTTTGCCATTGGCATGGCAACAAAGCTTTTGAGTCCCGAAATGTTCAAAAACTTGAAATTTGACTTCTCGGTGCTTCTCAAACTTCTTGTAATGATCGCAGGAGTTTTATGTGCCGAATCACTTATCTCGTTTTTGCTCAGTTTACCAAACCCGAAATCACATAGAATACGCTCTGTACTTTCAATAATATCCAGCATACTTAAATATGTCGCAGTTATCGTAATACTGTGCTGGGGACTTACCATTTTGGGAGTAAATATCTCCACCATAGTTGCCAGCGTGGGAATTGTAGCTTTGGTTATCGGCTTTTCTGCCGAAAGCCTTATCGAAGATATGGTAACGGGTGCATATATGATCTTTGAAAACCAATATAATGTCGGCGACATAGTAGAAGTCGACGGTTACAGAGGAACAGTTACAAGCATCGGTTTAAGAGTTACTTGCATAACCGATCCCGGCGGAAATGTTAAGATCATTAACAACTCTGCTATGAAAAACATCCTTAACCGCTCGGATAAGCCCTCACGCAGTGTAAGCGTTATTGCCGTGCCTTACGGTGTAGACCTTGAAAAGCTTGAATCTCAGATACCAGACCTTATGCAGGAAATACTCGAAAAACATCCCGATGTGTTCAAATCCGCTCCCATATATCTCGGCGTAGACGCCTTGGCAGACAGCGCCGTTGTGCTTAAATTTGTAGGCGAAGTTGACGAAAACAATATTTTCTCGGGCGGACGCATACTTAATCACGATCTGCTTTTGGGCTTCAGAAAACTCGGTGTAGAGTGTCCGTTCCCGCAGGTTGACGTGCACAATATCCCCGTGTGATATTCACCTTGATATTACTATGTAAAAGAGGTGAATAAATTGCCTAAATTGTATTATGATAAAAACCGTCATCCTCTTTACCGCAGCGATTATCCCATAATACACGATAACGATATGCCGCGTGAGTTACAAGGCCCACGCGAAGGAGCCATCCCGCGTGAACAGATCATACCAAAGGAAACGGTCTATTCGCTTGATGAATTTAATGAACGTGTAAAAGCGGTCCCGAAAAAAGAACCCAAGGAAAGCCGCTTGAAAAAGCTGTTTTTAAGGCCTTTGATATCTCTTATCATTTTGGGTACGGCTTTTGCGGCTTCTTACGGGCTTGACCCCTTCGGCAGTGATTTTCTCAACAAGACCTACACAGTTATGACCGATGCTATCGCTCAGGTAACGGAAAACCCATCTGAAACATCGGATACGCAAAAGCCTGTACCTGCCGACACAGCGGCAGACACGGAAAATCAAGCTGTTACGTCTCAGGAAGAAGCAACAGATTTAGAGCCATCCGACGAAGACGCGGACGTTTTCCCGACACTTGGTAATTTAAACCCCGATTTTGCGGGAGATTACGCCTGGAGCGGCGACGGCTCCGAAGAATATGTGCGATTTCTCGGAAGCGGAGAGAGCAGCTACACCTATCTTGTAAAGGGAAGCGCTTGGGATACATACGACCCTTCGGGCAAGCTTGCAGCTTCAGTTGCGGGAGCAGCTTACGACAGAGGAACAAACACTTTGACACTAAATGGCTTTTATGCAGGCGCATTGGATGTGAACCTTATGGGTAACGGCTTCACGATAAACCTTGTGGGCGATAACCGGATAGATAATATATCCATTTGGGGCGCAATGTACGGCGGAAGCGTAACTTTCACGGGAGACGGCAGTCTTACCGTTTCTAACGGAATACTTCTTAACTGCGAAGGCAGTGAAAGCTGTATGATTGTGAAAAGAGGCGTAACGCTCGATCTTTACGGTCAACCGCCGATAATTATAGGCGATTCCACAATGAAAGAAACGCTGTATTTAAGCAAATCGCTTAAGGTAACGGGTGGCACTCTTACTTTGTCGGATGAAAATGAATTTGATGGCAAAAAGATGTACACATATCAATTTTTGGATGACAGCGGAAAAGAATCGGATCATATAAAAATTGAACCGAAAGAATGACAAACTTAATACAAAAAATGCCCCGCACAGCTATTATCACATAACCGTGCGGGGCAATTTTATATGTTTTATTCGTTAAATACCTTTTTCAGCTTGTCAAAGAAGCTTTGGCGTTTTTGATAATTCTTATCGCTTATCGCTTTGTCAAATTCCTTTAAAATATCTTTTTGCTGCTTTGTTAGGTTTTTCGGCACATCTATCGTTACCTTGATATATTGATCACCCTTGCCTCTGCCGTTTAGGTGGGGTATTCCTCTCCCCTTCAGGCGGAAAATATCGCCGGGTTGAGTAGATTCATGTATTTGATAACTAACCTTTCCGTCAAGGGTAGGCACTGTTATTTCCGCCCCCAAGGCTGCCTGTGCAAATGTAACGGGTATCTCGCACCATACATCATCGCCCTTGCGCTCATATATCGGGTGAGGACGAACCGAAATGTATACGTGCAGATCCCCTGATGGCCCACGATTTACACCTGCGTTGCCGTGACCGCTTACGTTAAGTATCTGTCCGTCGTTGATGCCTGCGGGTATCGTTATCTCGACCGAGCTGCTTTTTTGAACTCTGCCGTTGCCGTTACACTTAAGGCAAGGCTTTTCTATAACTTCGCCCTTGCCGTGGCAGGCGTCACATTGGCGTGATGTCTGCATTACACCAAACATCGTGCGCTGATTTATCTTTATGCTTCCCGTACCGCCGCAGGCACTGCACTTTTTCGGCGATGTGCCGGGGCGCGCTCCGCTGCCGTTACACTCGGAGCAGGTTGCCACAACTTTGTAAGTAACATTTTTTTTGCAGCCTTTTGCCGCTTCTTCAAAGTCTATGCCTATGCTCACCTCGGCGTCTGTTCCGCGGCGCGGTGCGTTTGGATTTGCCTGCCTTCTGCCGCCGAAACCGCCGAAAAAGCTTGAGAATATATCCCCGAAATCGACATCCTGCGCATACGCACCGTATGGATTTCCGCCTGCGCTCGGATCTACTCCTGCGTGACCGAAGCGGTCGTATCTTGCCTTTTTATCCTTATCTGACAATACCTCATAGGCCTCGTTTACCTCTTTAAACTTTGACTCTGCCGTTTTATCGTTTGGGTTAAGGTCGGGGTGATATTTTTTTGCAAGCTTTCTGTAAGCTTTTTTTATGTCTTCCTCAGAGGCGTTTTTGTCTATTTCAAGCACCTCGTAGTAATCTCTCTTTTCAGCCATATGCCATACCCTCGTTTGTATTATAAAAGGAATTTGTCATTTTCCGAGATGTGTTGATCTTCACAAAAATATTCCGCTGTGGAGGCAAAAAGCGCGCCCACAGCGTAATATTGATTTGCTCAAATCTATCAGTTCACATCTTTAAAATCTGCGTCGTAAACATTGCCGTCGGGACCCTGTCCGCCGTTGCCTGTGGCGTCGCCCTGTGCGTCTGCGGGGTTGCCCTGAGGAGCGGCATTTTGATAAAGCTTTGCAGAAACATCGTAAAGGGTCTTTTGCAGTTCGTCCTTGAGAGTCTTTATTCTCTCAATGTCCGTTCCCTTAATAGCCTCTTTAAGCTCGCCCGATTTTGCGGTAAGAGCAGATTTATCGGCTTCGTCTATCTTATCGCCGCTTTCGTTTATAAGCTTTTCTGCGGCATACGCCATATTCTCGGCTTCGTTTTTGGTGTCAACTTCCTCACGGCGTTTCTTGTCCTCGGCAGCATATTTCTCAGCTTCCTGAACAGCCTTTTCTATATCGTCTTTGCTCATATTCGTGTTGGAGGTAATAGTGATCTTCTGTTCTCTGCCTGTGCCGAGGTCTTTTGCAGACACATTAACGATACCGTTTGCGTCTATATCAAATGTAACCTCTATCTGCGGAACGCCTCTCATTGCGGGAGCGATTCCGTCAAGCGTGAACAAACCGAGCTGCTTATTGTCTCTCGCAAATTCACGCTCGCCCTGTAAAACGTTTATCTGAACCTGTGTTTGGTTGTCGGCGGCTGTGGAGAATATTTGGTTTTTCTTTGTAGGAATTGTGGTATTGCGGTCAATGACCTTTGTCATAATTCCGCCCATAGTCTCAACACCCAAAGACAACGGAGTAACATCAAGCAGAAGCAAGCCCTCAACTTCTCCGCCGAGAACGCCTGCCTGAATAGCAGCGCCAATGGCAACGCACTCGTCGGGGTTTATGCCCTTAAAAGGCTCTTTGCCGATAAGCTTCTTAACTGCGTCCTGAACAGCGGGTATTCTTGAAGAACCGCCTACCATAAGCACCTTGTCTATTTGGCTGAGTGAAAGTCCGCTGTCTTTCAACGCGCTTCTTACAGGTCCCATTGTGCTTTCAACAAGGTCTGCGGTAAGCTCGTCAAATTTAGCTCTTGTGAGAGTTAAATCAAGGTGTTTAGGTCCGTTTGCGTCCGCTGTAATAAAGGGCAGATTTATCTGTGATGTTGTAACGCCCGAAAGCTCGATTTTAGCTTTTTCTGCAGCCTCTTTTAATCTCTGCATTACAACTGGATCGTTTGAAAGGTTTATTCCTGTGTCTTTTCTGAACTCCGCGATTATCCAGTCTACTATTCTCTTGTCAAAATCGTCGCCGCCCAAGCGGTTGTTACCTGCAGTTGCAAGAACTTCCTGAACACCGTCGCCCATTTCGATAATAGAAACATCAAATGTGCCTCCGCCTAAATCGTATACCATAACCTTTTGGTCATTCTCTTTATCTATGCCGTAAGACAACGCAGCAGCCGTAGGCTCGTTTATTATTCTCTTAACATCAAGACCTGCGATTTTACCTGCGTCTTTTGTTGCCTGACGTTGTGCGTCTGTGAAATAAGCGGGAACCGTAATAACAGCCTGCGTTACCTTTTCTCCCAAATAAGCTTCTGCGTCTGCTTTGAGCTTTTGAAGTATCATTGCCGATATTTCTTGAGGAGAATAGCTTTTGCCGTCGATAGTTACCTTGTATGCGGAACCCATTTCTCTTTTAATTGAAGAGATAGTTTTATCGGGGTTTGAAATAGCCTGGCGCTTTGCCACCTGACCTATAAGTCTTTCGCCTGTTTTTGAAAAAGCAACAACAGACGGTGTTGTTCTCGAACCCTCTGCGTTTGTTATTACTACGGGCTCTCCGCCCTCGATAACTGCTACGCAGGAGTTGGTTGTACCTAAATCAATACCTATTGTTTTTGACATAATAAATTACCTCCGTAATATAAAAATCTAAATTAAAATCGGCAAATATTATCAGTTTGCCACCTGTACCATACAATATCTTATTATTTTGTCGCGGCATTTATATCCCTTTTGAAATACTGCCGAAACAACGTTTTCACCCAAAGAATCGTCTTCAGTTTTAGAAATAGCGTTATAAAGCTGTGGGTCGAATGCGTCTCCCACTTCGCCAAAGCTTGTAATATTCAATGACTCAAAGGATTTTTCAAGCTGGGCTTTTATAAGCTCCAAGCCTTTTTTGTATTCTTCCCCTGCGTCACCCGACGACAAAATAGCCATATCTATGCTGTCGGCTATCGGCAAAAGGTTTTTAACGGCGTCAATTGTTGCGTTTGTATAAATATCCGCTTTTTCTTTCTCGGTTCGTGAGCGGTAATTGGCGTATTCCGCGGCACATCTCATATGTGTGTCTTTCAGCTTTTCAAGCTCCGTTTCAAGCTTTTTGCAGCCCTCACATCCGGCATCGGATTTTTCTGCCTCTTTAACCTCTGTTTCGGAAGTTTCCGCGTCGGTTTCATCTGCCGCCGCTTTTTCCGTTTTTAAAGCTTCCTCCGCTTTATCGGCGGAGCTTTTTTTATCCTTTTTTTCCTTACTTTCCTTAGACAACTTAAATCGCCTCCAAAAATTATTCGTCGCTGCCGGCAATCGCCTTTATCATTTTCCCCGCTTCCTGCGCGGCATATTTTACGGCAGGCACAGCGCTTAAATAGTCGGTTCTCGTTGAGCATATAATGCTCAAAACGCCGCTTGATGTATCGCTTGCCGTATATCTTTGCGAAATAAGGGCAAAGCCTTCAAGCTCCCTAATATCGGTAAGTCCGCCGAAATAGACCCCGTTGTCATATTCACCGGCAAGACGTGTCAACCGCTTTTTATCGCTTAAAAGAAAGCCGAGCCTCTGTGCAGACTCATAATCACTGTTTTTGAATGCCCTTGCGGCATTTTCCGAGGAAAACAGCGTTATTTCCTCTGCGCTCCCGCACAGCCTTCCCACTGTCCACAATACGTTTGACATAAGCATACCAAGCTCGCCCATAGAAACAGCCGTGCTTTGCAAAAACGCCGAGTTAATCTCCCGTATCATAATGCCGGTAAACCGGTCGCCGATAAGCTTTTCAAATATGTTTATAATTTCGTCCGTTATAACATATTCACATCTGAAAAGCCCTGTTTTCACAACACCCGATGTGGTAACGAGCACAGCCATTGCGGTATATCTGCCTATCTTCACAAACCTCACGGCATAAATACGCGCGTCTTTGGAATCAGGCGTTATTGCGAAAGCGTAACCGTGAAGCATATGAGACAATAGTTCAACGACGGCTTTCAGCACACCGTCGGGTTCGTTGTCGCACTCAAGCAGGGCGTTGTCGATATTATCCTTTATATCCTGCGTGGGTTCATCGCTGACAAAAGCGTCTATATATTCAAGGTAACCCTTATCGGAAGGTATTCTGCCCGCAGATGTATGAGGCTGAACAATATATCCCAGCTTCATAAGCTGAGCCATATAGTTGCGAACGGTTGCAGACGACACTCTGTAATCGAGCATATCGCAGATCGTTTTAGAAGCAACAGGCTCGCCTGTGGCAATGTATGAATCTACTATTGCTTTTAAAATAAGCATTTGTTTGCTTACGCCTTCCATACCTTCACCTCACATTTAGCACTCTTGTACCCCGAGTGCTAAATCCGGATATAATTTAGCACTCTTTATAATATTTGTCAATAGTTTTATCAATTTTATTTATTAAAAATATTGCAATGCCCGTGTTATGTATGATAAAATGTTTAAGGCATATTATTAGAAGATAATGGATAATTATAGAAATATTTTTCGGAAAGGACATTGATCGGCGCTTGTGCCGATATGCGGCGGTGCAAATTTATGGGCGTAGTGATACAAGCAATTTCAAGCTTTTTTAATTCGTTTATATCTGTAATAAAAACGTTTCAGATAAAGGATCTTTTTGATATTTTGGCGGTTGCCTTTATAATATACAGTCTTGTTAAGCTGATAAGAGAAACAAGAGCTATCCAGCTTATAAAGGGTGTAATAATACTTCTCGTTGTTTTTGCGATTTCATCTGCCTTTAATTTTGTAATGCTGACATCTTTGCTCAAAACGTTTTTTGAGTTCAGCGTTATTGTAATATTCATCGTTTTTCAGCCTGAGGTCCGCAGACTGCTTGAACAGCTCGGGCGAAGCCAGTTCGGCAAGACCCAAATAAAGCTTGCAAAAGAAAAAGGTCAGTCCGCAGACGCTTACCGCAAGCGTGAGCTTATAGAAACAATCGTAAGCAGCGCCGCATATCTTTCTTC
>JAEEHZ010000210.1 GCA_016281115.1 Clostridiaceae bacterium
CTTACACAGGTAACTCTACTCTCAACTCTCTTGATATAGTTGGTTACAAGAACTATAAGTACAACAACACCAAGGCTGAGGACGTAGAAGTTTCTGCTGACGAGATCGCAGCTGCAATAGCTGATCCTTCAGACGAGGTTAAAGAAGCAATTACAAAGATCAATTCAGATCTTCTCACAAGCGAGGGGGATTGGTGTGACGCAAGCTGGGAATCTTACAAAGAGGACTACGGCGTAAATTCTACAAGAGAATTCTTCATTATGTGCTACGGTACTGCCGACAGCTATGACGACGGTCTTTCCGATGAAGACCTTTTGAAGGCTGTTATCGAAGAGTACGGTCTTGACTATGCTAAGCTCGGCGAAGCATACGGCGCAGACTTAAGCGGCGATGTTGAAGCAGAAGTAGAAAAGATTCTTACAAACTCTAAGCTTGCTGAAATGAACGGCGAAGAGTGCCCCTATATCAGCGGTATAGAAAAAGTAAATCAGTTTGAAGTTAAAGTTACTACATACGGCTACGGCGCATCAGACGTTTACCAAATCGGTAACGTAGTTGTTCCTATGCACTATTATGGCGACGAGTCTAAATATGACTACGACGCTCACAAGTTCGGATTTGACAAGGGCGACCTCTCAACAGTAGAAGCTAAGACAACTTCTCCTATGGGCGCAGGTCCTTACAAATTCGTTAAGTACGAAAACAAGGTTGTTTACTTTGAAGCTAACGAAGATTACTTCCTCGGCGCTCCGAAGATTAAAGAGGTTCAGTTTAAAGAGACTCAGGACGCTGATAAGATTCCCGGCGTACAGACAGGTACAATAGATCTTACAGATCCTTCTTTGAGCCTTGACAATGCAGGTCAGATCGGCGAGATCAACGGCAACAGCGAGCTTACAGGTCCTGTCATCACAACAAGCCTTGTTGACAACCTCGGTTACGGCTACATCGGTATCAACGCCGATAAGGTTAAGGTTGGCAAAGACGCTAACTCAGACGCTTCCAAGAACTTGAGAAAAGCTATTGCTACAGTTCTTGCTGCATACCGTGACGTTGCTATAGACAGCTACTACGGTGAGACAGCAGAACTTATCAACTATCCTATTTCCAACACATCTTGGGCTGCTCCTTCAAAGAGTGATGCTGATTATCAGATTTGCTATTCCAAGGATGTTGACGGAAACGAGATTTACACATCAGAAATGACAGACGAAGAGAAGTATCAGGCTGCTTTGCAGGCTGCTATCGGATATCTTAAGGCTGCAGGCTACACCTATGACGATGCAAGCGGTAAGTTCACAGCTGCTCCCGAGGGCGCATCTTTGACATACACTGCTACTATCGGCTCAGGCGGAAGCGGCGACCACCCGAACTTCCTCGTTTTAACAGAAACAAGCAAATTGTTTGAAAAGGTTGGCTTTACCTTTAAGGTTGACGATGTTGAGTGGAGCACACTTTCCAACCTCGTTAATACAGGCGACCAAGAGATTTGGACAATGGCTTGGGGTTCAACAATAGATCCTGATATGTATCAGGTATATCACAGCTCTAACGCAGGCGGCGGCTCTAACTATTACAGCATTAAGGATAACGAGCTTGACCAGCTTATCGTTGCAGCAAGAACAAGCGACGACCAAACATACAGAAAAGCTGTTTACAAACAGTGCTTCGATATTATCCTTGACTGGGCAGTAGAAATTCCTGTATATCAGAGAAAGAACTGCATAATCTTCAGCTCTGAGCGTATCGACACAGATACAGTAACACCCGACATTACTCCTTACTATGGTTGGATGGCTGAGATCCAGAACATGATAATGAAATAATTAAAAGTCCTTACGACTTTTTGTAACTTGGTTTGGGCTCACCTGTTATTTCGGTGAGCCCAACTTATTACAAAAGCAAAATTACTTGAATACTGAGCAAAACTCATTGCGGTACAAGTGTTTTTTGCTCAGTACTCAGGGCAATTACGGTTGTTTTGCCGTGAATTTAAAAACAGGAGGTCATAAACTTGAAGAAGTTTATTATAAAAAGATTATTGCTTGCAATAATGATACTGTTTTTCGTATCATTTATCATATATGCGCTTATGCGTTGTCTGCCTACATCATTTGTTGAGGCACTTGCCAACAAAAAGGCACAGTCGGGCGGAAGTAAGACCTTTGCAGAATGGATGGCGCAGTTAAATGCCGTTTACGGACTTGACAAAGGTTTATTTGACGGCTACGGCAGCTGGATATCAAAAGCTATTACGGGAGATTTTGGTGAAAGCTGGAAATTTACCCTTCCTGTAACCCAGAAGTTTGCAGACGTTATTTGGTATTCATTTGTTCTTAACGTGATATGCTTTATTCTTGAAATGAGTATATCCATTCCGCTGGGAATCCTTGCTGCACGTAAGCAATACAGCCGTACCGACTATACCATTACGACCATTGCATTGATGGGTATATCTTTGCCGTCGTTCTTCTTTGCGACAGTGCTGAAGCTTATCTTCTGCGTTAAACTTGGTTGGTTTGATTTGTTCGGTGTTGTAGGTAAATATCACGAGCAATTGAATACGCCTATTGAAAAGATACTTGATATGGGCTGGCACTACATTTTGCCGGTAGTAACGCTTACAATAGTAAGCATAGGTGCGCTTATGAGATATACTCGTACCAATATGCTTGAGGTTCTCAACTCAGATTACATACGTACTGCAAGAGCAAAGGGCTTGTCTGAAAAGGTCGTTATCAATAAGCATGCATTCAGAAATACACTTATACCGATAGTAACAATAGTCGGCGGTATGCTCCCCGGACTTTTCTCCGGCGCCATGATCACCGAAACGCTCTTCGGTATTCCGGGTATCGGTTATACCTCTTATCAGGCGATGGTAGAGGGCGATATCCCGTTTACAATGTTCTATATGCTGTTCCTTGCGATTCTAACATTGCTCGGTACGCTTTTGTCGGATATTCTGTACGCAGTCGTTGACCCGCGTGTAAGAGTTAACTAATCAGGAGGTGCGTTATGGCTGATAAGAATTTAGATTTTGAAAAGAATAACAATCCTCGTGAAAACACAGACAACATGTTTGAAAACGAAAATGAGCTTAACGAGGATCAACGTGTAAAAATACTTTCTCCCGGTATGCTCGTTGTAAAGCGTTTTATCAGAAACAGACTTGCAATAGTGGGAACCGTTATTCTGATAATAATGATATTGTTCTCATTTGTAGGCGGCGCATTGAGCCCTTATGCCGAAAACCAAAGCTTTTATAAAACATCTGATGTTGCAAAAGACTATGCCGCCGCAGCTCTTAATAATGAGCCTCAGTTTTATTATGCGGACGGTGTGGAATTTGAAAACACACTTGTAAAATTTGAGATAATCAACGCTGTGTCTCAGAACAAGACTTATCTTAAAGGAAAAGATTATTTTTATACGGTTACCGAAGCAGGTGAAGGATTTTATCTTATAGCGCGCGCAGAGGAAGCTGCAACCGTTAAGCTTGACCAAAACGGTACCGCAATCTCAAGCGAATACGCTCAGGATATATCGCCGGAGCTTGAAGAAGCCTTTATGGGATGTATAACTTCCGGTGAGGACAACTTAAGCTTTGAGGGCAAGGATTATTCCGTAGTGTCTATGGCTGACAACACATACACTCTTTGTGTTGCCGAAGACGTAGGTGTTTCTACACGCAAGGTTATTTCTCTTTTAGATAAAAACGAAAAGCTTACCTTTGAATTTATGCGTGACTTTGAGCTTGCTCTTAACGATAAAAAGAACGAATTTGAATTTGACGGTGCAACTTATACGGTTGAAGAAAGCAACAGCTTTGATATAATCAGCAAAAACGGCGAAGAATATGCCTGTGTTTCAGATTACAGCATACAGTCTACCGTTTCGGGCGGTAAGATCTCTGTTGACGAAATGGCTTCTATCGTAGATGCGATCACATCAAAAAAGACGGAGTATACCAATCCCGACGGTGTTCTTTGTTCTATTACAAACAAAGACACACGCTATACGATTACTACCGACAAAAAGACACGTATCCTTGATACTCACGCTAAGCCTTCGGGAACTCACTGGCTTGGTACAGACAAAGACGGTATGGACAACCTGACAAGACTTATGTACGGCGGACGTATTTCGCTGTTTATAGGCTTTGTTGTTGTTATAATCGAGCTTCTTATCGGTGTAATTCTCGGCGGTGTTGCTGGTTATTTCGGAAAATGGATAGATAACCTTATCATGCGTATTGTTGATATAGTTATTTGTATTCCTGCTATGCCTATATATATCATTCTCGGCTCTATAATGGACACAAACCAGGTTGACGCGCAAATGCGTATTTTCTATTTGATGTTTGTTTTGGGTATATTGTCATGGCCGGGTATATGCCGTATGGTAAGAGGTCAGATACTCTCGCTCAGAGAGCAGGAGTTTATGATAGCCACCGAGGCAACAGGTATATCTGTCAGAAGAAGAATATTCAAGCACCTCATTCCTAACGTAATACCGCAGCTTATCGTTATCGCTACCATGGACTTGGGAAGCATTATTCTTACCGAAGCTACACTTTCTTTCTTGGGACTCGGTGTTAAATTCCCGTATGCTTCCTGGGGTAATATTATAAATGCCGTAAACGACAGTTATGTTATGACGCACTTCTGGTTTGAGTGGATACCCGCAGGTTTCCTGATTTTGCTTACGGTATTGGGCTTTAACTTTGTCGGCGACGGACTTCGCGACGCCTTCGACCCGAAAATGAAGAGATAAGGAGGTCAAAAGTTATGGCAAAAGGTGACGGATATATTTCTGCGAAAGAGTCTCGCAGAATTTCCAGAGAAAACAGAAAAATCACTTCTCAAATGGAGAAGATTAAAAACCGCAAACACGTTGACCCCTCGGAATACGAAACAAAAATGAAGAACCCCGATAATATATTGGAGATAGATAATCTTCATACGTTCTTCTTTACCGATATCGGTACGGTTAAATCCGTAAACGGTGTTTCTTTCGATGTACCTAAGGGTAAAACCGTAGGCGTTGTTGGAGAATCAGGTTGCGGTAAGTCTGTTACAAGCTTGTCTATTATGCAGCTTGTACAGCGTCCTCAGGGACAAATCGTTGAGGGATCCATAAGATTTGCCGGCGAGCAAAGATGTATAGATATAGCAAAGGCTACAACCAGTGTTATGCAGGAAATACGCGGCAAGGAAATATCAATGATATTTCAAGAGCCTATGACAAGCCTTAACCCTGTATTCCGTATAGGTATGCAGCTTAACGAAGTATTGGAGCTTCACCATCCCGAAATGACTAAGGAGCAGATGAAAGCCCGTACACTTGAAATGCTTGAGCTTGTTGGTATCGCCAACAGTGAGGGTGTGTATAAAATGTACCCCCACGAGCTTTCGGGCGGTATGCGTCAGAGAGTTATGATAGCCATGGCGCTTTGCTGTGACCCGTCGCTTATAATAGCCGACGAGCCCACAACAGCTCTCGATGTTACTATCCAGGCGCAGATACTTGATTTGCTTCGCGGACTTAAAGATAAGATAAACAGCAGCATTATGCTTATCACGCATGACCTCGGCGTTATTGCCGAAATGGCGGATTATGTTGTTGTTATGTATGCAGGTAAGGTCGTTGAAAAAGGCACTGCAGAAGAGATCTTCGCAAACCCAATGCATCCTTATACCTTAGGCCTGCTTGCAAGCAAACCTGTTGTTAACAAAAAGGTAGACAGACTTTACAGCATACCGGGAAAGGTACCGAACCCCGTAAATATGCCTGATTATTGCTATTTTAAAGACCGTTGCGAAATGTGCGTTGAGAAATGCTCGGGGCAGTATCCGGAAATGGTCAAAGTAAGCGATACTCACTATGTAAGCTGTTACAGATATTATGACGAAGGAGGAGTAAAATAATGGCAAAGATAACTATTGAAAACGATTTTACTCCTATTGTTCATGATGATAAGAATATACTTGAAGTAAATAAGCTTAAAAAATACTTTCCTATAAAAGACGGTCTGTTTCAAGGCACGGTAGGTTATGTTCGCGCTGTTGACGGCATTACTTTCAATATTGAGCGCGGAACAACTATGGGATTGGTTGGAGAATCAGGCTGCGGTAAGAGCACCGCCGGCAGAACGATACTGAGATTGCTTGAAAAGACAGGCGGACAGGTGCTTTTTAACGGAAAAGAAGTTCACGACCTTGATAAAAAGGAAATGAAAGAACTGCGTACAAAAATGCAGATAATCTTTCAGGACCCTTATTCAAGTCTTTCCCCGCGTTTGCCAATTCACGAGATCATAGGTGAGGCAGTGCGTGAACACAACCTTGTTCCTAAGAACGAATACAACGATTATATTGATACAATTATGCATAACTGCGGTTTGCAGCCGTACCATAAAGACAGATATCCCCACGAGTTTTCGGGCGGTCAGCGCCAGAGAATCTGTATTGCGAGAGCGTTAGCGCTTAATCCGCAATTTGTTGTGTGCGACGAGCCTGTTTCTGCGCTTGACGTTTCAATTCAGGCACAGATAATTAATTTGCTTAAAGATTTGCAGAGCAAATATCATCTTACATACCTGTTTATTTCTCACGATCTCTCTGTTGTTGAGCATATTTCCGATACTATCGGCGTTATGTATCTCGGAGACCTTGTTGAGTTTGGAAAGAAAGAGGATATATTCGCAAATCCGCTTCATCCTTATACGCAGGCTTTGTTCAGCGCTATTCCGATACCTGATCCCACGGTCAAGATGAACCGTGTTATTTTGGAGGGAAATATTCCTTCTCCTGCAAATCCGCCTAAGGGATGTAAGTTCCACACACGCTGCAAATATTGCAAGAAGGGCGTTTGCGATGTTGAAAGACCGCCTATGAAGGATATGGGCGACGGTCACACCGTTGTATGCCACTTATACGATAAATAAAAGAATAAATATAAATTAAACGCACAAAATTTATTATAAGCTTTGTGCGTTTAGTGCTATAATGAGGAATGTGCCTATGAGTAGAAAAAAGAAAAAATATGATGACGACGACGGTCGCGTAATAGCAGATATGAATGTTGAGGGTATGCCCTGGAACAATGGATATGACCGTTGGTTTGGGGGAATATACAAAAAGAAATACAGGCGTGATATAGAAAACCAAACACAGCAGGACACTCCTGAGGATATAGAACAGCTCAATATTACAAAAAGGGAGACACGTGTGCTTATGCTCAACGCATTAGCGGCAGTTTTACTTATAGGGCTTGTGTTCGCGCTTGCTGCGT
Source organism: Clostridiaceae bacterium (assembly GCA_016281115.1). Taxonomy (GTDB): domain Bacteria; phylum Bacillota; class Clostridia; order Oscillospirales; family Acutalibacteraceae; genus JAEEHZ01. Next base: position 7,297 of record JAEEHZ010000210.1, read on the forward strand.
TTTTGTTTATACTGTTCTGTACAAAAGTTTGGTTTAAATACTAACAAAAAACAGACTGTTCTTCAAGTCAATTAACTGATTTGAAGAACAGTCTTTTATATTTCAGTATATTCCCTGCACTGTTACCTCGCCTGAAGAAACAGCGTAGCTTTTGCCGTTTAGCAGGCATATAAGCGAGCCTGTATTGTCAATATCGGTGGCGATTGCCGTGATATTTCGGTCGTTTTTATTAAATGATACTTGCCGGTTAAGCGATATGCAATGCTCTTTGTATTCGTCCAAGAAGAAAGTAGGACATTTTTTATATTCATCATATAAAATTTGCAAGTGACTTAAAACTGAACTCATCACCTTGGATTTGTCAAAGGTTTTTCCCGTAACGGAATATAAGCTACAGGCTTTTTCCGCAATTGCAGGGGGAAATTCAGCGTTATTAAGGTTTATCCCTATACCGGAGATAATATGAATCTTTCCGTTTGTTATCGTACTTTCACACAAAATGCCGCATAGTTTTTTGTTATCGCAAACTATATCATTCGGCCATTTTATTTTGCAGTTGGGGATACCGAGCTCTTTAAGCGCATTACAGACCGCCAAGCCGCACATAAGTGTGATAAGCGGAAGAAAAACAGATTTAACATCGGGCTTTAGCAAAACGCTCATATAAAGAGAGCCGCTGTCACCCGATTCCCAAATCCTGCCGAGCCTGCCTTTGCCGCTTGTTTGTGTATCTGCCGTGACAACTGTGCCTTCGGGATAAGATAAACAGTTTGTTTTAATATAATCGTTTGTTGAGTTCACACACTCAAGGTGTATATGAGTTTCGCCTAAATATTGGTTGTTTGACATATCAGTCTAATCCTTTTAAAAAGTGCTTTAATGCTTTTATTATGGCGGTGCCGAGAATAAGAGCGGTAAGTGATTCTATAATAGCGTTTACACCTGCAAAAAGCACTAAAAGTGTAGAAAATGTGTTTATTACCGTTCCGCCTAAAATGTCGATAACTTCGGGGTTATTTACAAAGTCGTTTGCGAAAAGCAACCACAATAATCCCAAGAATCCGATCGTATTTATTATTGCAGTGCTGACACATGATATTGCGGGAGCAATTATGGTTGTTTTGTCATGACGATTCAGCCATTTGTAAATGAGTCCGGGCAAAAGACCGCAAAGTATACGCGGTACAACGCAGGTGATGAACGTAAAATATGGGTTTACCCCGAGCAAAACAACACCGAATGTATCTAATCCAAAACAGGTTATAAAGCTTGATAAGCCGAATATTCCGCCGAGCACGGCGCCCGGAACGGGTCCAAGTAAAACTGAGCCTATTGCCACAGGCAGTACAAGAAATGTAAGTTTAAGCGGACCTATCGGTATGTAGCCGACGCCTGTAAATGTCATAAGCATAATAAGAGCCGACAAAAGAGCCATTATTGTAAGCTTTTGTGTTCGTGTCGATTTCATAAGCTGTTCTCCTTTTATCATTTATTAATTATCAATA
>JAEEHZ010000211.1 GCA_016281115.1 Clostridiaceae bacterium
CGGAGTTTGCTATTGAATTGCCGTAATAATATGCTAAAGGTATATACTTCTTTATTGTTAGTGAAATTGTCTCAATGTGCTTTATAACATATTCCCCAAAGCTTCCGAACTGCGGAATATAGTATATATATGCCACTAAAAAGCCTAATGAAAAAACTGTTACTAATATTGATTTATTTCTGATACGCCTTGTTATGAGGTTGAACAAGAAGCCTATTACAAATGATATCGCAATTGCAGGCAACGGCAAAAGCAAAAAGTTTACTATGATGGTCAGCGCCTGAAGCACCGATGCGGAGCCGAATATCAGATGGACTACAAACGACGGCAAAACTATCATCAGTTCAAATACATAGTTCAGAAGCAGAACAGACATAACCCTGCCGATGAGTATATGTTTGGGTTTTATCGGCATGGAAAGCAAAAGCTCGTTGTCATTTGCATTAAATATTTGAGAATATGTTGTAAACAGTCCCGACACAAGACAAAGCACTGTTGACATCAGGAACACGCATATAAAATAAAAGTCCAGTTTTCCCAGAACGTTAAGCGGTTCATACATTGCGTAAAACGTAAAGCCTATTGAAACGCCCATATACAAATACAAAAAGGCGAAAAGAATAAGCATACCCGCCTTTGAGGCACCGCTTTTGGCTTTTTTTCCCCGCCCTAATTTTGTAATGCGGTCCTTTACCGAGTAAAGAGACAGCTTGATCATCGTTTTAAGCATTATTACCCTCCTCGGGATTCATAAATACATCCTCAAGCGACCTGTCACCCACAACATCGTCTATATTTCCGCTTACGATAAGTTTACCTGATTTTATTATTGATATTTTGTTACAAAGCTTTTGTGCGACCTCAAGAACATGAGTTGAAAAAAATATTGCTCCGCCTTCTCTGCAATGCTCTCTCATTAAATTTTTTAACATAAATGATGCTTTGGGATCAAGCCCTACAAAAGGTTCGTCCATTAAAAATACCTTTGGATTATGAACAAGCCCCGATATAACGGCAAGCTTTTGCTTCATACCGTGTGAATACTCCGATATGTTTTTTGCGAGGTCGTCTTTTATCTCAAGCATTTCGGCATATTTATTTATGCGCTGCTGTCTAAGATCCGATTTGACACCGTAAACATCGCAAATAAAATTAAGGTATTGTATTCCCGTTAAATAATCGTAAAGTTTTGGGTCATCCGGAATGTACGCGATTATTTTCTTAGCTTCAATGGGTGACTGAATAACCGATATACCGTCTATCAGTATATCGCCCTCGTCGGGGCGCAATATGCCGCAGCAGGCTTTTAACGTGGTTGTCTTACCTGCGCCGTTGTGACCGATAAATCCGTAAATATCTCCTGCTTCAATAGTTAAAGACAATTTATCAACGGCGACCTTTTCGCCGTATTTTTTTGTAATTGATCTAATTTCAAGCATTTTGTTCACCTCTTTATAAGCTCTATATTACCTTCGTTGTTTATCTCTATAATACTGCCCTGAACTGTCTCTTGCGGCAGTTCCGATTTATATATGCCGAAAAGCTTCTTATCTTTGTCCTCGCATATTGCCATATTCATATCAAATTTAATTATTGTAAGCCTCTTCATTTAAAAAAGCACCTCTCCGTATATCGTTTGATTAATAAAAACCGTATATTTCGGCTTATTATGAGCCTAAATATAACAAGACACACATATACCAACAATGCCGATTATAGCACATTTGTATGCAAATATCAATAGTTCCAAAGCAACATAAAAATATGTTGCAGTTTTTAAAAAAGTTTGATACAATACCACTATACGGCAGTTTGCGGTATAATATCCATGAAAGGAATAATAAGCCTGAGTTTTTGAAGGCTTTTGGATTTTTATTGATGAACCATTTAGGTAAAAGCTGCCCTGTTTGCAATACCCCTTTTAATAATGAAGACGATATTGTGGTATGCCCCGAGTGCGGAACACCATATCACCGCAGTTGTTACGAAAAGCAAGGCGAATGTGTATACAAAGATCTTCACGGCGTATCTGACTTTAAAAATGACTCCGAGGAAACCTCGTCGGACAATTCTGCCGTGTGTCCCGTTTGCGGGAACACTAATGCGCCTGACGCTTTGTTTTGCAATAAATGCGGTACGTCACTTACGAACCAATCAAACGGCAATTTTTACGACAGAAGAAGCATGATGTTTGACCCGATGGCAGGCGTAAATCCCGAAGAAATACTCGATAACGGTATAACCGCAGGCGAAGCCGCTAAATATGTTAAGGTCAACACGCCTTATTATATCAGGGTATTCAACAATATAAGCAAATCAGGGAGAAGCAAATTTAATTTTGCCGCACTCATATTTTCGGGTGGCTGGATGCTTTACCGCAAACAGTACCTTAAAGGTGCGATAATTACGGCAATTGTTGCAATTCTGATGATCGGCTCCACGTTTCTGTCGTATACTTACTCGGGCAAAATTACGGCAGAGGTTTTTGAAACAGCGGGATTGACCTCGCAATCGACCGCCGCCGATATGCAATCTCACTTTGTTGATTTAAACAATGCGATATCCGCTTTGCCTTTTGAAAAAAAACTGCTGTATTGGCTTCCGATATTAATGGATATATCACGATACACAATAAGCATAATTATCGGCTTTACGGCGAACAGAAGATATTACAGGCATTGTATAAATGAAATTGCATCTATAAAGCAGACAAATACTGATGACGAGCTGAAAGCATCGGAAGCTTTGCAAACAAGCGGCGGCGTAAACACTAAAATTGCAATTTGTCTTCTTGTGTGCCTGATGATAATAAGCTATTTACCTATGTTTTTATCATAAATCAAAATTGAGAGGAGATATAAAATGAAAATCACAAAAGCAGTTATCCCCGCGGCGGGGCTTGGAACAAGAGTTTTACCCGCGACAAAGGCAATGCCCAAAGAAATGCTCCCGATAGTGGACAAGCCTGCAATTCAGCTTATAGTTGAAGAAGCGGTAAGGTCGGGCATTACAGACATACTTATCATAACAAACAGGGGCAAAGGGCTTATTGAAGACCATTTTGACAGAACGCCCGAGCTTGAGCATAATCTTTCTTCAAAAAATAAGACAGAAATGTATAACACGGTAGTAGATATATCCAAGCTTGCAAACATATATTTTATCCGTCAAAAAGAAACCAAGGGCTTGGGTCATGCCATCAGATGCGCAAAATCATTTGTCGGCAACGAGCCTTTTGCAGTGCTTTACGGCGATGATGTTATTATAGGGGAAAACCCCGCCTGCGGTCAGCTTATAAAAGCATATGATGAGTACGGGCTGGGCGTTTTGGGAATAAAAGAAGTTCCCGAGAATGACATACACAAATACAGCAGCTTAAAGGTACAAAACCTTCACGATAACATATTTAAATGCACAGACATGATTGAAAAGCCTCAAACTAAAGAGGAAGTTTTATCGCTGTATTCAATTTTGGGAAGATGTATCCTCACACCCGAAATATTTGATATACTTGACCATACAGCCCCCGGCGCAGGCGGAGAGATTCAGCTTACGGACGCTATGAGAGAGCTTACAAAGCTTAGGGGTATGATCGGTGTAGATTATGAGGGAACAAGATATGATATGGGAAATAAATTAGGCATAATGAAGGCACAGTGCGAGCAAGCCCTTAAACATCCCGAAATAGGAAACGATTTTAAGAAGTATCTTATAGACCTTGCAAAAACACTGTAAATATAAATAATTATAACAGTAGCCGACAGGATAAAAGTCCATGATTTATCCTGCCGGATTTTTATTGGTTATTTGATTAAAAACACTTGCCTTTTTTTGTGTAAATGGTATAATGTTCGTATTATGTTGAATTAGTTTGCCATTTTTTGTAAATGCGCCTGATTCAAAAGAAAGGTTAGTTGATTTGTTAAAAGGTATAATATTTGATTTGGACGGTGTAATACTTGATACAGAAAAGCTTTACACCAGATTTTGGGTCGAGGCGGCAAATGCCTGCGGATATCCGATGAAAGCGGAACACGTACTCGGTATACGCAGTTTGGCAACACAGTACGCAGCCGAAAAACTGAAAAGAGAAGTTTGTCCCGATTTTGATATAATGCGTGTTAAGCAGCTGCGTATCAAACTTATGTCGGACTATGTAAACAAATACGGAGTTGAAGCAAAGCCCGGCGCATACGAAGCTCTTAAATATATAAAAGAGCATCATATCCCCTGCGCCCTTGCGACAGCAACACCTTTTGAGCGTGCAAAGAGTATGCTTGAATCTGTAGGGCTTTTTGATATGTTTGACAGAATCGCCTGCGCATATATGGTCAAACACGGAAAACCGAAGCCCGATGTTTATATTTTTGCCGCAGGGCTTTTGCAGATAAGCCCGATAGATTGTATGGCGGTAGAGGATTCACCAAACGGCATTTTGTCGGCTTATGAAGCAGGCTGTAAAACCGTTATGATACCCGACAGCACCTTGCCCGATGACGAAATCAAAGGGATCTTATTTGATCAATGTAACAGCTTATTTGAACTTACAAAAATAATAGAAAAAGAATTTTTACAATAACGGAGGAATTATGAAAAGATTATTACTTATATTTATAGCTGCTTCTATAATGTCTGTTTCTATGGCAGCCTGCGGAGATAACGGCTCCGGTACCGCAAACACGGGAATTATATCCAATGAGGAAGTAACATCGGCTCAAGTTGTAACCGACAAAGAGACTTATAACGTAAACGACACCGTAAAATGCGATGTTTTACTGCCAAAAGGTAATACTACCGCCTGCAGGCTTTTGATGACAGCTGCTTACACACCTCTTTCCGACAGCGAAAATTCGGTTGTTTTAAAAGACGGTATAACCCAATCGGAAAGCATTGAATTAACTGTTGATTCGAGCTGGTATGTGGGCGGATGTGAGCTGCGTCTTGCAA
>JAEEHZ010000212.1 GCA_016281115.1 Clostridiaceae bacterium
GTGACATCGGCAAGCTTGCCTGTGGTTGTTTCCGCGTTAATTACCGCAATCGCGGAAAAAGCGAGCAACAATGCCAACGCTAAGGAAATTAGTTTTTTCATACGTTTCATCCCTTTCTAAAAGATAAATTTAAATTATAATGAATAATGAAATACTGAAAACTTACGGCGTCTCCTTTACGTGAATGATATATTTCATCAGTTTTTCACATAACAAGTATATATTTTATACACAAACAAAGTCAATAGTTTTTCCAAAAAACTAAATCTTTGTAGGATTTTACAAAAAGGCGTAAGGCTTTTTGGGGTTATTCTATATAATAAAACAGTTTGGTTGCCCCGGGCTGCGGAGAATAACGGCTTTACACAGCCAAATAAATGATAAAATAACCTTGCCGAGCAGATAGCGGGGGGGCGCAGCGCCCCCGGGTGGTCACGAAAGGGGTTTCCAAAGGGGGAAACAGCCGACGGGTTTCCCCTTTTGGCGCATTTTGCTTACTTTGTTGCGAGACAAAGTAAGTGCCTACCCGGCATTAGGGCAAAACTGAGGGTTTTACTAAACTATCGATTTTCCACCTCATCAGTCACTTACGCGACAGCTTCCCCTCAAGGGGAAGCCGTTTCAGCAACAAAAAGCGGCTCCGCAGGTACAGAGGAATACGTCTGAACCTGCGAAAATTTATATTCGAAATTAAAAAAGAATAAATAATAACAAATTATACGGAAACGCCCACCAACGCGATTTTATTCGTTATTATTTATTCTTCATAATTTGAGCCCCCCGACTAAAGTCGAGGGGCGTTTCTGGAGCGGATGACGAGGCTCGAACTCGCTACCTCCACCTTGGCAAGGTGGCGCTCTACCAGATGAGCTACATCCGCATATTGTGGCGACCCGGAACGGGCTCGAACCGTCGACCTCTAGCGTGACAGGCTAGCGTTCTAACCAACTGAACTACCGGGCCACTTAGATGGTGGGAACAATAGGGCTCGAACCTATGACCCTCTGCTTGTAAGGCAGATGCTCTCCCAGCTGAGCTATGCTCCCACATTCGCGCTTTTGCCGCGCGACTTGGATATATTATCACAAAGACTTAAAATTGTCAATAGCTTGTACATATTTTTTTCAATTTTAATTTGATTTTACGACTCTCAGCAAATACCAACAAATCGTTGACACAAAAATTCATATGTTATATAATTAGTGTGGATGTATGATAAATTATCTACACAAAAAAACAGGGGAGGATAATATAGATATGGCAGGAACTATACTTGAATATAAGTGTCCGAGCTGCGGCGGGGCAATAGAATTTGACAGTTCTTCGCAAAAGATGAAATGTCCTTATTGTGACTGCGAATTTGACGTTGAGGCACTGAAATTTCACGATGAAGAATTAAGCAGACCCGCACAAGAAGACAATATGCACTGGGACACGCAGGCAGGCTCTGAGTGGTCTCAGGGAGAAACAGATAATATGGCGGTTTTCACCTGCAATTCGTGCGGCGGTGAGATCGTATCCGACGAAAACACAGGCGCCACAAGCTGTCCCTATTGCGGAAATCCCGTTGTTATGACAGGCAGATTTTCAGGTGCTTTAAAGCCCGACTATGTTATTCCTTTCAAACTTGACAAGCAAGCCGCAAAAGACGGATTAAACAACCATTTAAAAGGAAAAACACTGTTACCTAAGATATTTAAAAGCCAAAACCACATTGATGAGATAAAGGGCGTTTACGTCCCGTTTTGGCTTTTTGACGCGGATTCTTCGGGAAGTGTAAGATACAAATGCACCCGTCTGCGCCACTGGAGTGACCGCAACTATGATTACACCGAAACGTCATTCTTTTCCGTACTGCGCGAGGGAAACGTAGGATTTCAGCGTGTCCCCGTAGACGGCTCATCTCAAATGCCCGATGATTTGATGGAGTCAATAGAGCCATTTGATTTCAACGAGGCAGTGGATTTTCAAACGGCTTATCTCGCGGGATACCTTGCAGATAAATATGACGTGACTGCAGAACAGAGCATAGACCGTGCAAATACCAGAATAAAAATAAGCACCGAGGATACATTTGCCTCTACAATAGACCCTACATACGCCACCAAAACTGTGGAGCAGAGTAATATATCTCTAAGTAACTCAAAGGCTAAGTATGCGCTTTATCCCGTGTGGCTGCTTAACACCACATACAAAGATAAACACTATCTTTTCGCAATGAACGGACAAACCGGTAAATTTGTAGGCGATCTGCCCCTGGACAAGGGCGCTTATTGGAAATGGCGCATGATATTTACAGCCATATTGGCGGCAGTCGGATTCGGAATATTCTGGTTGTTCAAGTTCTTGGGTTAAGGAGGGCGCAATTATGATTAAAAGAATTATCGCGATAGTTTGCATTTTGATAATGGTTTTGCCTATGGGTGTTTTTTGCGCCTTTGCAGACGAAATAAACTATGTTATATGCGACGAAGACCATCAGGTACTTGAAGGAGAAGCTCTTGAGGATTATAACAAATATGCATCAAATTTATATGATGAAACAGGCGTGCAGGCATTTTTCAGCTATGTTAAAGACATAGGCGAACAAACAATGGCTGAATACGCCGCAGAACAGTTTAATAAATATGCTTCATCAAAAGACGGAGTATGGATGCAACTGACAGACGATTATTACGGCTATTATTTCTTTGGGAAACTTGAAAACGAAGCCTCCGTAGACGATGAAACGCAGATGTGGAATCAATGGTGCAGCTATGATACATATTACGACGCCCTTGCAGCCTATATTGATTATGTAAAAGAAATAGACTCCAGATTAAACCGGGATGATTTAACCTCTGCTGAAACTCCTTTGGTTATTGCTGCGCCGGCATCTCACCCCGACCGTGTTGTAGATAACGTAAGGCTTTTAGATGATGAGGAAAAAGCTTCGCTTCAAGAAAAACTTGATGAAATAAGCGAGCGTCATAAGCTTGATTTAGTTGTTGTTACCGCGAGCACATTAGATGGCAAATCGCCTGAAGCGTACGCAGATGACTATTTCGACTATAACGGCTACGGTTTAGGCGAAGACCGCAGCGGAGCTCTGCTTCTTGTCAGCATGGAGGATCGCGATTGGTGGATATCTACACGCGGATACGGAATAACAGCGTTTACAGATTACGGAATACAGGAGATCGGCGAAGAAATAAAGCCTTATCTTTCGGACGGCGACTACTATGACGCTTTTGTAAGATACGCAGAACTTTGCGACGATTTTGTAACGCAATCAAGCACAGGTAACGCATACGATATCAATAATCCCCCCGAAATAGCGAAGCGCGGACCTTCCGCAAAAACTATTGTTATAGCTGTTTTAGCATGCCTCGGCGGAGGATTCCTGTTTGCGGGCATCCCCGTTGGCATAATGAAAGGAAAGCTCAAGTCGGTAAGAATGAACCCCGACGCAAAGAATTATGTTCGTGACGGAAGCTTTGTTCTTACTAATCAAAGAGATATGTTCCTTTACAGGACGGTAACAAGGACAGCTAAACCTAAAAATTCCTCCTCGGGCGGCAGCTCAACCCACCACAGCTCATCGGGTGCTTCTCACGGTGGAGGCGGCGGAAAATTCTGATAAATTCGCTGATAAATATAATTAAAAATATTCCGCACGGCAATCGAGATTTATTCCGGTTGCCGTGCGGCTGTTTAAACAAAAGTTTATTCTAACAACGCTGCGTAAATTATTATTCATATAAATTTTCAGCCCGATGCCGAGGTTTGACCGTGCATCGGGCTGATATTATTTAGTTTTGTATAAGCTTACAAATATCAGAATTTTTCAACAAGCTGTGCTATGAACTTCTGAATAAGTACAACGTCTTCCATGTTTGTTTTGCCTTCACGTGTTACATCGGCATTTGCCTCAGCCTTTTCGCCGAGTGACTCAAACTTGGTAAGCTCCGCAATTACCTTCTGCAATGTTGTAACGTCTTCCATATTAACATCGCCGTCACAGTTAACATCGCCGAGCATAAGATCATCTTCGTCTGTGTCTATAACGCGGTTGGTGTCTTCCCAAATAGCATAGAGAACTATGTCTTTGCTGAGATTTTCAAATATATCGCCGGGCTTATATACTGTGCTGCGGTCATTTTTCGCTGTATTCCAATTGAGGAACTTAACGCCGTCGTTTCTTGTGAACGGATTTTCTTCAACAGTAAAGTTTGCACCCTTAAAGAGATACATTGTCTCGGGAGCTTCGCCGAGGTATTCTTTTGTATTGCTGTGATATTTAACAGTGAAGTACTCAAGTGTAAATGTGTTTCTTGCGTCTTCGGCTACAGTAACTTTAAGTCCTGTTTCAACTCCGTCAACACAAACTACATATTCGCCGGGCAATACGCTTGTAACATACTGACCTTCAACTTCGGATTCTTCACCTGTTTCTTCGTCTGCTTCAACATCAATGCTGAACTCAGCTTCTGTGTCTTCACCCTTAAGAGTTAATTTACCGGAAGGAGTATAAGCGTCTTCACCGTGAACTACATTAAGTGTAACATCCTGTAAGGAGTCGCCTATAGCTGCGAAGTTAGCTCCGAAATAATCTACGGTAAGAACTGTACCTGTCTCTTCGCCGTCAAGCAATACTTTGTAGTCGCCTACCTCTAAGCCGTCGCCATTATTGTAAACAGTTCCGTCTTTGCCTACAAGAGTAATATTTGCGTCTTCGTCTTCTTTACCCTCGTCGTCAAATGCCATTACAAGATAGCTCTTTATAACGAGCTTATCGTTTTCGATATAGATCTCTTGTGTAGGCCAGTTGATTGCGTAGTCGCAGGCTTCCATATAAAGCACGCCGTTATCAACGCATTCGCTTATATCAAATGTTGTGCTGTAGCTTGCGCCGGGCTTTGTTGAAATAATGTCTTGAGCTACGTATTTGCCGTCTGTGTCAACGCTGTCCATAACGCCGACCATCTGCATTTTATGATTATCCTTAAATGTAACGTCAAGTGTCTTTGCATCTTTGTTGTACTTGATAGACTCTACAACAGGAGCATCATTATCAAGAAGCGCGCTGATAGAATATACGTTTTTGCTGTCCCAATCAGATGTGAGAAGCTTTGTATAATCTCCCTCAAGAGCCTCAAATTTTGCCTGAGTATCCTTGTCATAGTCAAGCCAAGAATAGAAGTCAAAGTTTATCTTTGTGTTGCTGTCTACATATTTATTGTAAGTCTCGGAATTTTCGTCATATGTATTCATGCCGTCCCATAAGAACATAGTGCTGTTTACATAAGACTCGTTATCGTTATCGTAAACGTTCTTTCTTGCATAAGGAGTATCGTCTACATAGTAAACCTCGCCTGTATCGGCATTGGAAACTACCATAATGAGATGTGCGGCGTTTCTGATAAGAGAAGGATATATAATGATATAATCCGCTACACCCCAAAGTGAAGCGTAAGATGAAAACGCATTTGCACCGTCTTCATATTTGAAATAATCAAAATAGTTGTCGCCGACATATCCCAATGCCTGCTTATAACCTGAAGAATAGAGATAAGCCTCTGTGGGAAGTGTTACACATTCGCCGTAGATCATATCGTATGCAGTATAACCGTAATCGGCATATGTTTGACCGTCGGAATCAACAACAGTTGTATTTACCATATGTGTGTAGTCTATCATATCTGTATAATCAAGACTTTCAAATATGGGAGCCTTGTTCCAATCTCCGTAATAACCCATATAAGTTGCATGAAGATCGGATGTATCGCCTGTGGACAAAAGCTTGATAAAGCCTTCTACAAAGAAGCCGTTTTCAAACGCATCGCCGAGAACAGCCTTACCATCATCGGTAAGCTTAATAGTACCGCTTACTGTAACTTTGTCTGTACCTGTAACCGTAATTGTTGAGGGGAAGCTGCACTTTGCAAATTCGCCTTCGAGAAGATCAAACGCTGTAAGGTCGCTGTAATAAATATCAGTGTCTGCCTCTGTATCTACAATTGTGTTGTCTGTAAATACGGTGGGAACAATTCTGAATGTTTCGTTTGTTTCGGCATTTAAGCCTCTGATTGAGAAAGAGATCTCAAATACGCCGTCTTTGCTGTCTTTAAGAGCAATCTCTGAGTTTTCTATGATAGCTGAAGCATACATCATGTTGTATGCGTTTACAAGTCCCGCGCCCTGTTTACGGGGAGAATAAGGCAATCCTTTTTCCTCGTTCTCCATCACTATATCAGATGTACAGAAAGCAAGATTCTTTGCAAGTTCGGATATCTCTGCTTTATCATAATTGCCCTTGTTATCATCTCTGAGCATTTCCAAAATACAAGCGAACAGACCTGCCGCGTTAGGAGCAGCCATAGATGTACCGCTGTATACTATATAGCCGTCGTTTGTATTTGCATCTGCGCTGAATATATCTCCGCCCGGAGATGTGAGCTGAGGTTTGAACGCTAAATCACTTGTTGTTCCCCAGCAGCTGAAATCGCTCATTTTGTAGGAATCTTTGTTCTTGATCGGAATATAATCCTTTCCTACTGTAAGCATTCCTACTTTATCCACTGCGTTTGCTATCAAAATGTTTCCGTTTTCCTGTGTAATTGAAATGCCGGGGATCTCAAATGTATCGATCTGCATGCTTATCTCGCCGTCTTGGTTATTGTAGCAAATCATACCTGCCGCACCGGCATCGTAAGCATTTTCAAGTTTTTCTTCAAATGTGATATCTCCGCGGGAGACCACTGCGATCCAATCTTCACCGTCACTTACACGGTATTTTGCGTCGTCGTAGTCTTCCATTTCACCAAAGCCGTCAATAAGAACATACTTAAGTTCTTTTCCGCCGAAAGCATCACGCCACATTTTCTTACTTTCGGAAGAGTCTATATAGTCGAAAACTTTGTCTCCCACATTGATGGGATATATCATCATATTTGTGTTTTCAATACTTGCTATTGAAATATTGTTGGGATAAGTTGAAGGAGAAGCAACAGAACCGTAATCGGTATAAGAAGCAGGAACGGTATTCTCTATGGGAGAATAGTTTTTATATGCCATGCTGTATTCGTTACCTGCAGATACGCACATAATAACGCCTGACTTATCAAGCTTTTTGTAAATATTTCCGTAAACTTCGTCTTCAAGCTCGCTGTCGTAAGTAAAGCCGTTTGTAGCGCCTATTGACATATTAACAACGTCTGCGCCCAAAAGGTAAGCGTCCTCGAGAGCAGAGATATAAATTGTTGAATCTGTGCCAGACTCTTCGCTCTTAAATATTTTCATTGCGAGTATCTGTGCGCCGGGCGCCTGACCCATAAATTCAACAGCACCGTCGCTTGCCTGCGTATAACCTGCGGCTATACCTGCAACGTGGGTTCCGTGGCCGTCTTTGTCGGCAACATCGTTGTCATCATCTGCATAGTCGTATATGAAAGGAACCTTTTGAGATACATATGTACCGCGCTTAGTTGTGTTTGTTCCTTCTACGATAGCTTTTGTGAGAGGTGCCTCTTCGCATTTGCCGTAATCTTTAAAAGCAACGTGGTTAACATTAAGACCGGTGTCGAGAACGGCGATAACGGTGCCGTCTCCGTCATATCCGAAATCGTGAATAGTATCTGCGCCTATCATTCTGCCCGAATACTCAGTCATGGGAACAACGCTGTAATCGGGAACACCGTATGTATTTGCAAGATAAACGCCCGTAACATATTCCATGTCTTCTATTTTCTCAAGATTTGAGAATTTTGTAGAAACGGCAACGCCGTTAAAAAGTGTAGAATATGTAGAAACCAAGTCGTAATCAAAGCTGTTTGACATTCTGCCCAGAAGAGCCTGTTGTCTTGTCTGTGCTTTATGTCTTGCATTTCTTACAGATTTTTCAGGCGCACCCTTTAGGTCAAGATCTATCTGAGCGTCGCCGCTTACCGTAATAATTGCGGTAACTGTTTTGTCTGCGTCAACATCAAAATTTTTAAGTCTTGATACATGGTTTTTTGCCTGCTCTGCTTTTGTTATTGCAGAAGCCGAAACCGATGACAAAGCTGTCATGGAAACAACCATGCACAAGCTCAAAACAATTGAAGCTATACGCATAAATTTGTTGGATTTCATTATTTGTACCTCCAAAATAATTTTAATGCCCGAGAAAACACATCACAAATAGCCGATTGCGCGAACACACAACCCATTGTAATTATTCTACTGCATCATTGCATAGTATGATATCATATTTTTCCCCATAATTCAATACATTAAAATGATAAACTTTAATTTAATTTAAAGAAATTCTTGTCATTATTGCTGTAAACGGAAAACAGAAATTAACACAAAAAGCCCCCTTGCGGCAAAAATGCTTTAAGGAAGCTTATTTATCAAAGCGTTAGTTGTATATTCCGCGTTTTGAAATATCGGATATTATTTTTGATACCCGCTCCACTTCTTCTGCGGTAGAAAAAATTGATGGGCTGAGTCTTACAGTTCCCGTATCCTGCGTTCCCATTTTTATATGCGCAAGCGGCGCACAGTGAAGTCCGCCTCTTACATATACCCCTCTGTCGCTCAGGATCGCTGCCATTTGCTCACTGCTTATTCCGTCTGTGTTAAATGATATTACGGGAACGTTTTTTTCAGTATCAAGCTGCGGTGTGTATAATTTTATTTTTGGCATATTGCTTAAATTGTTGTACATTCTTTTGAAAAGATAAGTTTCTTTTTGATGAATGTATTTGAGACCTTTTTTGTTTACCATATCTATACCTGCACAAAGCCCTGATATTCCCGGTAAATTTGGAGTACCGCTTTCAAACTTATCGGGAGGATAGTCGGGCTGTTCAAAAGACATGGACGAGCTTCCCGTTCCGCCTTGCGTAAGCGAGCTTATGCTCTGCGGCGCAGATGTTATCAACATTCCCGTACCCATTGGGCCGTAAAGACCCTTGTGACCCGCAACGCACAAATAATCTATTTTGCTCTGTGACAGATCTATCGGAAGCGTGCCCGCAGACTGCGCCGCGTCTACCATTATCGGAATTTGATAGATATGAGCCAGTGCGGTTAGCCTTTCCACAGGCATTCTTATTCCCCATACGTTAGACGCATGTGTGCATACGATAAGTTTTGTATTGGGTTTTATCGCATTTCTGAAACCTTCTATTATCGACTCGCTGTCCCATTCGTCAATATCAGCTACGGTGTAGGTAATTCCCGCTTTGCTCAGCATGTGTAAAGGTCTCATTACGGCGTTGTGTTCAAGCGGCGACACAACAACATGGTCTCCGCTTTTAAGCAGACCTTTTAGTACCGTATTGCAGGCGGCTGTGCAATTTAGCATAAATATGATATTCTCTGTATTTTCAACGCCGAAAAGTTTTGCGGCGGCTGTTCTGCATTTATAGATCTCTGCTGCGGCTTTTATAGACATTTTATGACCGCTTCTGCCGGGGTTACCTCCAAACTCCCTCAAAGCACGGTTAACAGCGTTTATAACGCCCTGCGGTTTAGGGTAAGTTGTTGCGGCGTTATCAAAATATATCAACATTATCACCTCTTAAGGTGCCTTTTATTTTTATAC
Organism: Clostridiaceae bacterium; assembly: GCA_016281115.1. Lineage (GTDB taxonomy): Bacteria > Bacillota > Clostridia > Oscillospirales > Acutalibacteraceae > JAEEHZ01. The sequence continues at coordinate 9,572 of JAEEHZ010000212.1, forward strand.
CGTTATCCAAAAGCAATTTCACGGCTTTTTCAAAGTCATCCGGAACATAAAGCGCGTAGCCGCACCCTCCAAGCCTGGAATCGGATATTTTTTCTACACGAGAGCTTATAGCATTGCCCGAAAGCACATCTCTGCCTCTCATTGCGTAAGTAACGGAACCTACTACAATATATTGCTTGCTCACATAATTCACCTTCTTTGTTTTTATACAATACATACTATGCCGTTTTTGAAAAAGCGATATAACTTCATATAGAAAATCGGGATATGTAATTAGAAGCAGTATGCCAAACTGTGCAAATGCGTGCGAGCTTACCCGAAAAAAGCCGGTTTCAGACATCTTCTCAGGGAAAGGTCATCATGTATTTCATCCAAGCGCAACTCACAGGCGAACACTGTTCGACACTACGAAATAATTTTGGCTGACAAAACCAAACAATGATAGAATTACCTCGCCGAGAACGAAGCAGGGGGCTGCCTAAGCCCCCCAGCGGGTGGTCGCGAAAGGGGTTTCCAAAGGGGAAACAGCCGACGGGTTTCCCCCTTTGGTGTCCTTTGCCTACTTTCTCACATGGGAAAGTAGATGCCTGCCCGGCATGAGGGCAAAATTGAGGATTAAACTAAACCGGCAGTTTCCTACCTCATCAGTCAGCTACGCTGACAGCGAAACCCAGCGGCCAACAGTGTTTGCCTAAAACAACTCCGCCAGTACCACGCATAATGCCCGTTATAAGCAAAGCTTATTTTCCGTTTTCCAAGTTATAATTCGGCAGCTTTTGCGTGCCTGTGCATTATACTTGAATTAATGAAATATAATTGATATAATGTTAAAAACACTTTTCACGGAAAAGAGGTAACACAAATGAATGAACTGATCAAAATTTTAGACGAAAACACCGACCTTACTTTAGCGGAACTTGCATCACTGACCGGCAAAACAGAAGAACAGGTAAAAGAAGATATCGACAAATTGAAAAAGGACGGTCTTATCTGTGGGAGCAAAATGCTTATAAACTGGAACAAAGCAAACAGCAGCGATGTTTTTGTTTTGGTAGAGCTGAAGGTCGTTCCGCAAAAAGAAACAGGCTTTGAAAAGATAGCAGAGGAAATTCTTTCCTATAAAGAGGTAAAAAATCTTTATCTTATGGCAGGCGCATACGATTTTGCAGTGTTTGTAAAGGGAAGCTCCATTCAGGAGGTATCTGCATTTGTGAGCAACCGCCTTGCCACTATGGAATGTGTAACGTCTACCGCAACCCATTTTATATTAACAACTTATAAAGAACTTGGAGTAAAAATGACCGACAGCACTTCTTCAGACAGCAGGAGTATGATTTTATGATTGATCACACAAGCTTATTGAACAACAAAATCGTGGGATTAAAACCCTCGGGAATACGCCGCTTTTTTGATATAGCAAACGAAATGGACGATGTTATTTCGTTGAGCATAGGCGAACCCGATTTTACGACCCCTTGGCATGTAAGAGAAGAGGGTATAAAATCTCTGCGTGACGGCAAAACATGGTACACTCCGAACAGCGGTTTTAAAACCCTGCGGAGCGAAATATGCAGATATATGGACCGACGATTCGGGGTTTCGTATGATTCGGACAGCGAGGTTTTGGTTACGGTGGGCGGCTCCGAGGCAATAGACTTATGTATGCGCTGTCTCATAAACCCCGGGGACGAGGTCTTAATCGTATCTCCGAGTTTCGTGTGCTATGAACCGATATGCCTTATGTGCGGCGGAGTACCCGTAATGCTGAATACTAAAGCCGAAGACAATTTCAAGCTTACGCCGCAGGCGTTGCGCGCGGCTATAACCGAGAAAACCAAACTGCTTGTTCTCCCCTATCCCAACAACCCCACAGGCGCAGTAATGACAAAGCACGAGCTTGAAGAAATATGTGATATTGTAAAGAAACACAACATATTAGTTATGTCAGACGAAATATACGGTGAGCTTACATACACAAACGAGGGACACACCTGCCTTTCTTCCATAGACGGTATGAAGGAGCGAAGCATTATTGTAAGCGGGTTCTCCAAAAGTTACGCCATGACAGGCTGGCGCTTGGGATACGCTTTAGGACCTCAAAGAATAATTGAAGCCATGACAAGACTTCATCAATACGCTATTATGTCCGCCCCTACAACTGCGCAGTACGCCGCAATTGAAGCTTTGAAAAACGGTGATGAAGATATTCTCAAAATGAAAAAAGAGTATAATCAACGCCGCAGATATATAATCGACAGCTTTAACAAAATGGGACTTGACTGCTTTGAGGGTTTGGGAGCGTTTTATGTGTTTCCGTGTATAAAGAGCACCGGGCTTTCAAGTGAGGATTTCTGTATGAAGCTTTTGCAGTCCAAGCGTGTTGCTGTTGTACCGGGGAACGCCTTCGGTGACTGCGGTGAGGGGTTTATAAGAGTTTCTTATTCGTATTCATTAGACCATATAAAAGAAGCCGTAAGGCGCATAAACGAATTTTTGACGGAGATTGAAAAATGAATAAAACAGTAACCGTAAGCGCGCCTGCAAAAATTAATCTCACTCTAAACATCGGCAGGCTGAGAAAGGACAATTACCACGAAGTAAATATGATAATGCAGGCAATAAACCTGTGTGATACGGTCACCATATCAAAAAACGGAAGTAAAAAAATAAATATATTTTGCAGCGAAAAGGGTGTTCCCCTTGACAGCAGCAACTTAGTATACAAGGCGGCTGTAGCCTATTTTGAAGCTGTAAAAGCACAGCCTGAGGGTCTTGATATACACATAGATAAAAAAATACCCGTTCAGGCAGGCTTGGCAGGCGGCAGTACCGACTGCGCCGCTGCCCTTTGCGGAATAAACGCCTTGTATGGCGAATTGCTCACAAAAGACGAGCTTAAAGTTATAGGAGCAGCTTTAGGTGCCGACGTTCCGTTTTGCTTTTACGGCGGCACTGCCTTGGCAACGGGAAAAGGAACGGATATCGCACCCGTAAGCGATATGCCCGAATGCTTCATCGTACTTATCAAGCCTGATTTAAACGTGAGCACAAAGGAAGCATATCAAAGGGCCGATGAAAGAACAGTATTTAAAGAAGATGCTTCCTTACTTATGATAAAAGCGCTCAATAACGGCTCATATGCGGAAGTAAGCCGCCTCCTTTACAATGATTTTTCCGATATATTGAACATAAAAGAGGTAAAAGAGATTACGGCTCTCTTAAATTCACTGGGAGCTGACGGCGCGTGTATGAGCGGAAGCGGCCCGTCGGTTTTCGGGCTGTTTAAAAATGAAGCATCGGCACAAGCGGCGATAACCGCATTAAAACGGAGATACAGTAAAGTTTATTTGTGCAAACCCGTTACTTACGGTGTAAAAATCGTAAAAATTGAATAATATAAAAAATTCAGCCCAGTATGTAATTATAAATTTACATACGGAGCTGATTTTTTATGAAAATGATAAAAGCGCTGGCTTGCGGATTAATATTTACTTTGATCTTCCAATCTATGGCTCTATACGCCGATTGCACTGCGCTGAGAGATAACACCTTCAGACTTCACATAATCGCAAATTCCGACAGCGAATACGACCAGCAAACAAAGCTTTCCCTGAGAGATGCGCTTTTAAAATACACGAATAATTATTTTACTTCCGCCGGCACAAAAACCGAGGCTAAGGCCGAAGCCTCAAGCCATTTATCGGAAATAACCTGTTTTTGTCAAAAATATTTGCGAGCCCGGAATTACAACCGGGACATCGCAGTTGCTGTTACAAAAATGTATTTTACAACGAGAAAATATGACGGTTTTACCTTGCCCGCAGGCAAATATGACGCCCTGAGAATAGTTATCGGTGCAGGAGCGGGACACAACTGGTGGTGCGTTATGTTTCCGCAAATGTGCCTGCCCGGCGCGCAGAAGAAAAAAGACGATATATACACCGAGTCTCAAAAAGATTTAATTAAAGGCGGCGTAAAATACGAATATAAATTTATAGTTGCCGAATGGTTTGAAAGTATCGTTAATTTGTTCAGTTAAATAATTGTTTTAAGGCGGCTTATTTTTGGGTCATCTGTTCTGCACAAAATATAATCGATGCTCACATTATAAAAGTCCGCCAAAATTAAAAGCGTCTCAGTGGGAGGAACACGTTCTCCCGTTTCATATTTTGAAAGGAGAGATTGCTCAATACCCGTTTTCATTTGAAGGGCAATTTGAGTATAGCCTCTGCTTTTACGTAACAAACGCAGGTTATTTTTCATAATTTCCTCCGTTGTAATTATTACTCAATTATATAATACAGCTTTTGTGCCTTGTGGAATGACACGAAATATTCACCGCCACAGGCAACCCGGCTATATGAGTGGGGTAATATTCAATATTTACACCCAAAGCAGTTGTGTTTCCGCCGTAGCCGCCGCAACCTATGTTAAGCTTATTGATCCGTGAGAGGATCTCTTTTTCCATTTGCGCGTATCTGTTGTCGCCGTTAGGCTCGTCAAGTGACCTGAATGTGGCTTTTTTGGAGAGCAATGCCGCCATTTCAAAATCTCCGCCTATTCCCACTCCGACTACTACGGGAGGGCAAGGGTTAGGTCCTGCCTCTTTCACGCAGTTGACCACAAAATCACATATTTCATCAACCGAAGCTGTTGGGTTAAACATCTTCATTTTAGACATATTTTCACTGCCGAAGCCCTTTGCCCCCACCGTAAGCTTCAATTTGTCTCCGCTTACGGATTTTATATGAATTATCGCGGGAGTGTTGTCTCCCGTATTTTTTCTGTCAAAAACAGGCTCTGACACTATTGATTTCCTCAAACAACCCTCTGCGTATGCCCGCCTTACGCCTTCGTTTACGGCGTTTTCAAACCCGGGGGCGCATATTTCGTCTCCGTATTCAGCAAAAATTACCGCCATACCCGTGTCCTGGCACAGGGCAATTTTATTTTCAGCGGCGATTTCTTCGTTTTTTATCAAACAGCTGATAATATACTTTTCAACTTCGTTTTCACTTTCGCTTAAAGCCGTTTTTATCCTTTTTGAAACATCCTCATTTAAATTAAAGTTAAGATCAAGGTATAAATCTTTTACTGCCTTTGTAATGATTTCGGGCGCTATAACTCTCATTTTATCGCTCTTTCCTGTGAATTTTTTCTGAAAATATTATAAATTATAAAAATAACTATTTCAATATTTATTTTTATATGTTATTATATTAGTAATATTAGTATATACATTCGGGGTTTTATATACGTTTGATTGTATACAAAGGAGTTATGGTATGAGTAAAATTCTTATTGTCGACGACGAATACAGGATAAGGGAGATCATCAAAAAATACGCGCTTTTTGAAGGGCATGAGGTCGCAGAGGCAGTAGACGGACTTCAGGCTATATCTTTGTGCCGTGCGGAAAAATTTGATATTATCATTATGGATATCACCATGCCCGATCTCGACGGCTTTGCAGCCTGCAAAGAAATAAGAAAGAGAAGCGATATCCCGATAATTATGCTCTCTGCCAGAGGCGAGGAATATGACAAGCTTCACGGATTTGAGCTTAATATTGACGACTATGTTGTTAAACCGTTTTCTCCCAAAGAGCTTATGATGCGAATTAACGCGGTGCTTAAGCGTTCTTCGGGAGAGCGCAGCGTAAGACGAGATATGTTTGTTTATAAAGGTCTTACGGTAGATTTCAGCGCAAGAGTTGTTACCATAGACGGTAAAAGAATAGATATGACACCAAAGGAGTACGATCTGTTCTTCTATCTTGTAAACAACAACGGCATCGCGCTTACAAGAGAAAAAATGCTTAACGAGGTTTGGGGCTATAATTTCTTCGGCGATGACAGAACGCTTGACACTCATATTAAAATCCTGCGCAAAAGTCTGGGTGAATACAGCAAATGTATTGTCACCCTAAGAGGCGTTGGTTACCGGTTTGACACTGAAGCCGAAGAATAAATTTTTTACATAATTATGAGAAGTGTACGATTTAAAGTTTCGGCTATATTTGTTAGTATAGTTTCTGTAATGATAATACTGCTGTGGCTGTTTCAGATAGTATTTCTTGATGACTTTTACAAGGTAATAAAAACAAATTCCGTTCGTTCATGTGCGTCGAGCATTGCTTCTAACATAGATAACAAAGAATTGAACACTCTTGTTTACGAAATCGCACAGCGAAATTTTGTAAACGTAAGGGTCGTAAAGCATACAAAGAACGGGTTTGAGTCGGTAAGTATTTCCGAAAGCACACGCAGCTTAGAGTATTGTCTTGCAGACGAGCTGCTTGACAAATACTACAACGACGCTCTTAATAATGACGGAACAAATTTAATAAATATCGATAATCAAGATTCCTTCAAATTTGGCAATACCGATAATATCAATTCCGAAAAGACATCCGAAGACTTACAAAATGCTTTTATAGGTCAAACTCCGTCGGACAGTATACCAAAGGCAAAGGGGATCGTTTTCTGCCGTGTTGAAAAATTCAATAACGAAGAATATCTTATATTAATAACATCTGTTATTTCACCCGTTAACAGTACAATTCAGACTTTGTCGGTACAGTTGCTTATTATAACTTTGATATTTTTAATTTTCGGAACGTTTATTGCGTTCCTTACGTCCCAGACTATTTCTCTACCGATAGAAAATATTAACGACAAGGCAAAAATGCTTGCAAAAGGCAACTTTAAAGTAAGATTTACCGAAAAAGGCTTCAGAGAAATAGAAGAGCTTAGCTCTACGCTCAACTTTGCAGCAGAAGAACTCGGAAAAGCCGATTCTCTGCAAAACGAGCTTATCGCCAACGTTTCTCACGATCTGCGAACACCGCTTACAATGATCTCGGGATATGCTGAAATGATGCGTGATATACCCGGTGAAAACACCACCGAAAATATTCAGGTAATCGTTGACGAGGCAAACAGACTGAGCCGGCTTGTTACCGACCTGCTTGACATTTCAAAAATGCAGGCTTCAGTGAGCGAACTGGAATATGAGCAATTCAATATAACAAAAGAACTTACAGAAATAGTTCAAAGCTACGCCTCCCTTTCCAAGCAAAGGGGGATTACCGTAAATCTGGAATATGACCAAGAGGTTCTTGCGGACGCCGATAAAACAAAGATCAAGCAAGTAATTTATAATCTTATCAACAACGCCGTAAACTATATTGGAGAAGATAAGACCGTTCTTGTAAAACAAACAACTAAAGAAAAAACCGTAAGAATAGAGATAATTGACCACGGTATAGGCATCAGCAAGGAAGATATTGCAAATATTTGGAACAGATATTACCGCGTAGACAAAAACCACCGTACCGCCATAGTCGGCACAGGGCTGGGGCTTTCTATCGTTAAAAGCGTATTAGAGCTGCACAAAACCGAATACGGTGTAGAGTCGGAGCTTGGCAAGGGAAGCAATTTTTATTTTGAAATAGAGAGAGTACATAACGACCATACAGAAAGCGGTGAAGGCACTGTTGAAGAATAATAAACAAACCACATTGTTTACATGCATAATTTGCTGCCTTATGCTCATTATTGCATCGGCTTGTTCGGATGATACGCAAAGTCAACCGTCAGACAGCGAAAACAGCGTGTCGGCTTATGTAAATTCATTGAAAGAAGCTGCGTCGGATAATTTGTCATCACAGACCGAGTCTGTTGTCAGCACGGAAGCTTCAGATGAGCAGTTGCTTGTGGAGTATATTAATAACAATTCCAAGCTTTCTCGCGTAAGCGAAGATATTTGCTCTCCGGACGACAAAAACGCAAAAGGGCTTGTAGGCGGATATCTTTGTGATATAGACTCAGACGATACCCCCGAGCTTATAATTTCGCGCTCTCTGGGCGGCAAGCACACCGAGCTTTGCGTGGAAATATATGATGTGTCGCAAGGCAAAGCAGAACTTATGCAAACCGTAACAGACGGTAAAGCAACTTACTCAAACGCTTACGCTAACAACGATGTATTCCTCGCCGAATACAACGGCGAGAAATTCTTGTGCTCAAAGCTTTATCATACATCGGAAGCCTCGGGAATACCATCCGAACAAAGCCTTACGATATACAAGCTTTCAAAAAACGGCGCGAAAAAAGTGTTTAATATGGAGTATAAGGAATCGTCTTATTCAGGCGCGGAGCTTTCTGTAAACAACGAGGTTGTGTTTGTAAGCTCAAATGCAGGCGGATATAAATACTCGTCTCTCGGTGAGGCTGCAAAAAAAATTAACGAAACGCTTTTAAAATACGGATTAAAGGACAAAATATACGAAGAAAAAAGCGGTGAAAAAACCGTTTCAATTACCTTTGAGGGATACTCCAAAAAAACGGATATTTGCCGCATCGGTTATCGTCGAGAAGTAATCTCAGGCTCTTTAACTACCTTGCAGATACAGTATACTACTGCATTTTGCGATGAATTAAACTGAAAAAGGAGAGATTTTATTATGAAACGCTCTTTAAAAAATAACGCTGTCGGTGACCTGCTCAAAAGCTATCGTGAAGCATGCGGGTTTTCTCAACAGCAAGTTGCAGACGCTTTAGGCATAGACAGATCGACGTACACATATTATGAGCTTGGCAATACAACTCCCAGCGCGCCTTTTATAATCAAGCTTTCAAAAATATTTAACGTGTCTTACACAAAATTTATGGATCCTTTTTTGAAATTAGAATCAGAAGCAGTGCTGGGCGATTCGGGTATCTCCGATGACCTCTTTGACGGAGAACAGGATGCGGCGGTTGAAGTTCCCGAACCTGTATACAGCCTTTCAAAAGAAGAACAATCCCTGCTTTGTATGTACAGACTTCTGACTCCCGAGCAAAAGAAAGCCGTAGCGGAAGGCGTTAAAAAATTCAACAAAGAAAATAAATAAGAATTACTGCCGTAAAATATTACGGCAGCTCGTTTTTTAGAATGCTTTATGGATTATAATGAAAATATGATAAGAATTGAACTACCGTTAAGAGATGAGGATATATCTAAGCTCAAATGCGGAGATATTGTGCTTTTATCCGGTGATGTTATTACAGCCAGAGATATGGCTCACAAGAGATTATACGATATGCTGCTCAAAGGCGAAAGTTTGCCTTTAAGCATGAAAGACGAAACCGTTTATTATGTAGGCGCCGCCCCTGCTCCCAAAGGGTTTGCCTGCGGCTCGGCAGGTCCCACATCCTCAAGGCGTATGGATCCGTTTACTCCGCTGCTTATGAAAAACGGTCTGAAAGCCACCATCGGCAAAGGAAAACGCTCTCCGGAGGTTAAGAAAGCCATAGCAAAATATCATGGCATTTATTTTTGCACCGTAGGCGGAGCGGGCGCATTGTTATCTCAATCAATAATAAAAACACAGCTTATCTGCTTTGGAGACTTGGGGACCGAAGCAGTTTATCGATACACTCTGAAAGATTTTCCCTGTATAGTGGGAATAGATTCTGACGGAAACGATATTTTTGAAAAATGAAATCATAAATTTTAATAAATATAAAAGCAAAACCGCAATCCGAAACGGACAGCGGTTTTTATTTTGTTTTATTGAAGCGTGCGCTACACCGGAAAATTATTATTTTTCAAAAACCTTCAAAAAAGACATTTTCCTTTCCCCTGCTTTTCCCGAATAAGGATGCTCCCTGAGCGAGAGGTTCATATGTGTTTTTCCTTTCAGCACTGTGGTCGGGTGTGTAAATTCTCTGAATCCCCACTCACCGTGATAAGCTCCCATTCCCGAGTGACCCGTACCGTTAAAGGGCACGCCTTTTACCATCATATGTATGCAAACCTCGTTTATGCATCCGCCGCCGAATTGCTGTGCGGACATAAAGCTTTTCGCCCATTTTTTATCGGAAGTGAACACATACATCGCAAGAGGATGTTCGCGCTCGGCAATTATTTCAGCAATTGTGTCGATATCATTATCCTCAAACGGCACCACAGGCAAAATCGGGCAAAACAGCTCTTTTTGCACGATGTCTTCGTTGATATCCACAGGATAAATAATTGTGGGCGAAAAGCGGCAGGTACTTTTGTTGCCTGTTCCGCCGAATATGATCCTGTCGCTGTGTTCGGCGGCAAGCTTTTCACATTTTTCATACGCGCCGGTTGTAATAAGCTTTGGATATTCGGGATTATCTTCGGGCTTTTCTCCTATCTGGCGAACAAATTCACGTTTCAATTCACACAGAAATTCATCAGCAACTTCTTTTGCTACCGCTATTTGATTTATATTTATACATATCTGCCCTGCATTGCAGATCTTGAAAAAAGCAATTTTTCGCGCCGCGTCCTTTAAATCGGCGTCTTTTCTTACAATACACCAGTTGCCTGTTTCTCCGCCAAGCTCAAGCGCTACGGGAGTGAGATTTTTCGCCGCCTCCGCCAAAACGTGCTTTGCCACCGAGGGTGAACCCGTGTAAAACATCTTGTCAAACCTCTCGGCAAGACACATATCTGCTACATCGTGTCCGCCGTCTATAACCGTTATCTATTTCTCGGGGAATGTGTCTGAAATAAGCTTTTGCAAAGCCTTTGTGCAAGCCGCGGATTTAGAGCTCGTTTTTATCACTGCGGTGTTACCCCCTGCAATACTTGCCGCAAGTACCCCCAATGTCAGAAGCACGGGAAAATTAAACGGACTTATTATCAAAGATACGCCGTAGGGCATTTTATAAACAGTTGTTGTCATACTTGGAAAGCAAATAAGTCCGCTGTAATGCTTTTCCGGTCTTGCCCACTTTTTAAGCCCTTTTACAGTCTCGTTAATCTCTGCAATTACAGGTCCTATATCGCACAAATATGCTTCTGTGGGGCTTTTACCCAAGTCTTCATACAACGCATCCAAAAGCATTTGTTTTTGCTCGATTACAGCCTGTTTGAGCTTTTTAAGCTGTGTTATTCTAAAGTTAACATCAAGCGTTTCCCCGGTACGGAAATATTTTCTCTGGTCTTGGACTATCGAATTTATTATCTCTTTTGTGTAAATCATTTTATCAGCCTTTCTGTACGCATTTTGAGCCGTACAAGTCGATTGTGACGATATTATACCACATTTTTTCACACATAGGTATATTAATTTGCGTAAAAATTTAATGTAAAACTTATTATTAAATAATTTGAAAAGGCCTGAAAACGAAAAGCCGTTTAAATTGCGAAACAAAAAGGCACAGGCAACAACATTAATCAACCAACGCATCGAACAAAACACGCAAACCCTGCTGTTCGGGTGAAAAGCAGGGTTTTTTAAACATATTATTACTTAAAACATATCAAAGTTAAATTATCTCTTTTTATAAAGTACAAGTTCGGGATCGGCGCCTTCTCCCCCATAAGTGCATATAAGAATAAAATTCACATTTGCAAGCACGCCGAAACAGCGTCCGTTATCAAACTCCGATTCTAATTGATTACCCAAATACGTTGTGCCGTCATCGAGAAATTTCACATTTGCTCCGCTCGGGAGAGGGTACTCAAGGTTTACAAACTTTCCTACAAGGGCATTCAGTTTTTCAAGTTTGGGCATACCTTTAATATGGAGAGCGTTTATTTCTTCTGTAAGCTGTTTCTTTAGTTCTTCAAATTGCCCGCCGTCATTCAATTCATTATATTTTTTCCAATAATCAAGTGTAGGCAATGACTGCTTTAAATAAGACCGAGCCTGTTCTTCCGAAAAGTTTTCATTTACCATATGTTTTACGCAGACATCAATCAAGTCATCCATATCGCTGTATGTGTATGTTCCGTCTGCATAACACCATTGGCAATAATCTTCGTTGAGTGTCCCGTCTTTATTTTTTCCGATAATAGAATCATCCATCGGCATTCCGCAGCACTGACATATCAGTTTTCGCGGTGACCCAAGCAAAGTATTGATAGAAACATTGAAAATATTTGATAATAATTTCAGCGTTTCTGTGTTCGGCACCGTTTCTCCGTTTTCCCAACGCGAAACCGCCTGCCTTGTAACAAAAACCTTTTCCGCAAGCTCGTCCTGAGACAAACCGTTCTTTGTTCTCAGTTCGTACAATACATCTTTTGTGTTCATATAAGCACCTCCTTGTAAATGATTATACTTGAGAAGCACCTATAAATCAAGCAACTTGCTGTTGCTGTTTAATATAAAATGATTTTTAACATCTTTATAATCAAATGCATTTTTTTTTGCGAGGGTTTACTTCAAACAACCCGTGCCTGTTACAGTAAGCATACAGCTTTACTACACCGTTGATCTTAAACCTCGCTTCGGCATTTTCCTCAGGATAAAGCTTAACAAACTGTATCCCACGGTCCGACACGGCTGCAAGGAAAGAAATGTAATGCTCCTTATTCATAGGATGATCAACAGCTACATAGTATTCATCCTCTGCGATCTCTATATGTATAAAATGGTCGGTATTTACCTGCTCAGGCTCAACAGACGGCAATGTTATGCCGCAGCAGCTGATAACTGCTTCACCGACAGTGCCTATCACATTTCCGCAGACAGGGCAGACATAAAACTTACCTTTTGTCATATTTGATGATAAATTGCGGTTGCGGATATCCTCACCCGACAGCAGTTCTATAACAGAAATATCAAGCGCCGTCGACAGCGGTTCAAGTAAACTTATATCGGGAAATCCCTGACCCGTTTCCCATTTGCTTACTGCCTTACTGCTGACGTATATCTTCTCTGCAAGCTCCTCCTGTGTCATCTTTTTGTTTTCACGAAGTCTGCGTATAACAGCTCCCGTAACGTATTTATCCATAGTTTTCGCCTCCTTGTACTTAAATGATATCATTTATAGCACTCATGCGCAACCCACGCATCGTGGAATCAACTGCCGCATATATAAAAAGTATTGCTTGAAACAATCTTTCCGGCATAACAAAAGCGGCTCCGCAGAGCCGCTTTTACTGTACTTTTATTCTTTTTATCCTTTAACTGCGCCGCCCGTAACTCCTTCAACATAATACTTCTGCATATTAAGGAAAAGTATCGTAATGGGTATTGCGACAACAACCGCGCCCGAGCAGAACTGGAAGTAGAATTTCTTTATGTTTTTATCGTTAGACATAGTATACAAGCCGTACGCGACGGTGTAGTTCGGCGTTTTATCGCCCATTATAATACGAACAAGGATAAAGTCCGCCCACGGTCCGATAAACGATGTAAGGACAGTGTAAACAACTATCGGCTTAGACATCGGCAAAATTATCTTCCAGAATATCTGATTTTTCGTTGCACCGTCTATGGTCGCCGCTTCGTCAAGCGCACGCGGGATAGTATCGAAAAATCCCTTTGAAATGAAATATCCCAAAGATGCACCCGCAGAGTAACATATGATAAGCGCCGCCAACGTTCCCGTTAAATTAACAAGCTTCAGCAGATAATAAATGGCTATCATAGTCATAAATCCGGGGAACATTCCGAGTATCATACCGAAATTCATAAAAAATTTACGCGACTTAAATCTCAAACGGCTGAATGTGTATGAAACCATAAGTACCGAAAACGTAGATATGATACAGGAACAAATAGATACAAACAACGTGTTTAAGAACCATCTGGGATAGTCGAATACTACTTTTTCCGTAAACAGGTCTACAAAGTGCTTTAAGGTGAAATTATGCGGAATGATGTAAGCAACGTAGTTTCCGCCCTCGCCGCGCAAGGACTGCATAACTATCCAAAACAGAGGAAATACCCAAATAGCTCCCATTATCGTAAGGAGGGTGTAAATGATCGTGTCGGCAAGTGATTTTTTGACCTTGTAACTTTTAATCATGAGAACTCCTCCTCGTTTTTAGCAGAATTACTAAAGTTGTAGGTAAGAAGCGATACGCCCGCGCAAACCACAAATACGAGTATTCCGACTGCCGCCGCTAAGTTGTAGTTGTTTTTGTTAAGCGACAGCGCAAACAGCCACGTTACAAGCAAGTCGGTATCACCCGCGTTGTAAAGATTAAGGTTTGTGGGCTGTCCTGCGGTAAGCAGGTATATAACGTTAAAGTTATTTATATTTCCTATAAACTGCGTGATAAGATACGGTGTAGTAACAAACAGCATATAAGGAAGCGTTATCTTAAAGAACGTAACGACCGGGGTTGCGCCGTCTATTTTTGCGCTCTCATACAGTTCTTCGGGAATGTTCATAAGTATGCCCGACGTTATTAGTATCGTGTAAGGGATACCTACCCACATATTAACGACTATAACCGTGACTCGCGCAGTGAACGCGTCCGTTAGGAACGGTACCTCGGTTTGTATCCAGCCAAAGGTGGTGAGCATCTCGTTTATAATGCCGTATTTGTTAAGCATCTGGCGCATAAGAAGCAATGTAACAAACTGCGGTACGGCAACAGACAACACAAACATTGTTCTGAAGAACGATTTAAAACGAATGCCCTTTTTATTTATCATAAGGGCTACTATCATACCCGCGATGTAGTTGGTGAATGTCGCGAATACAGCCCAAATTAATGTCCATTTTGTAAGAGAAACGAAGGTAGCAGCCTTTTTGGCGTTGCCGCCGAAGATATCGTAGAAGTTTTCAAGCCCTACCCATTGGAATGAAAATCCGGGATACTGGTGATTGCTGTCAAAGCTCGTGAAAGCGATCAGTATCATAAATATCAAAGGAATAACCGTGAAAATTCCCACTAAAAGAGACGGGAAAGTAAGCATTGTGCAGTGGAATTTGCTGTCGAGCAATTCTTTCAGCTCAGACACAAACTTTGCTGGCTTTTTGCCCTCTTTAATCGTCTGCATTACTTTGAACGCAGATTTTGTCGAAATAACATATATCGCCAAAAATGCGACTGTAATAAATATTGTGAGCAATCCGAAAAGCATAATAAGCATAGAATTGCTTGCCGTAGAAAGAGTAGCGCTTGTTCTTGAAGAACCCGTGTCTACCATTTCTATAATTGATCTGTGAACGGTACCCAAGGTAAACATTTCGGAAATATACTGCCAACCGAAGGATACCATATAGAGTATATACGCAGCCTCAGCCAACAGGAAAAGAATTCCCTTTATAATCTGACCTCTGACTGCGTTACCAAAGCCCATTATTATGTAGGACAGCTTTACCGCAAAATCGCCGTCCTTGAATCTTTTGCCGTATTTATAAAGCACGTTGCCTATGGCAAAGAAAAACGCGAACAGAACTTTCGGTATGCCGACAAAGAAGGATTTTATCTTAAATAATACCTTTTGAAAAGCATTCATTGATTCATAATCCATATTTTATTCTCCTTTGTCACTTTTGTAAGAACCCGTGCAGAGCCAAAACGGACTCTGCACGGATAAAATTTAAGTTGATTAATATCTGTTATCAGATATCGTTTGTTGCCTCGAGGCAAGCGTCAAGCTGAGCCTTTATAGCTTCGTCACTCAGATCTGCGCCTGCTGCTGAAATATACTCACCAAGAGCCTTGTGAGCATTCCAGAATCCGCCTGCGATAGATGTCTGAGGAATAGAGAATGCGCTCTGCTCGTTTACAGCCTTAAGAACTTCGTTGTTTACAACTGCGTCAGATTTTGCAGCTTCAAGGTTAGAAGGTCCTATAGAAAGCTCTGTTGCTTTCTCTGTCTGGCACTCTGCGCCTGAAAGATACTCTGCAAGAGCATGAGCTGTCTTCGGGAAAGCTGTGCTGCTCTTAACGCCGAGCATCTTGTAACCGAAGAGGTTAATGATCTGTTTGTCTTCGCCGTTAACACTGATTGTAGGAAGCTTTGCAGCGCCCATGTTGTCGCCGAGAAGATCTTTGATTGCGGCTGCGTCCCATGTGCCGTCGATGATAGCTGCTGCGTCTGTTGTGAAAGCAGATACTGCAACGTCTGTTCCTGCTGCAACAAGTGTGCCGTCCTGGAACAATTTACCGAAAGCCTGGATAGAAGCTACAACAGCGTTTTCATCTGATGTGTAGCCGTAATTTTCTGTGCCGTCTGCATAGTTGTGCTCCATTGTAAGTCCGCCTGTAAAGGAGAAGATACAAGCATAGAAGCCGTTACCTGCGTCAACATAGATTTTTTTGCCTGCTGCTGCGGCAACCTCGCACATTTTGTCAAGGCTTGTTACATCTTCTGCACCGAGAACGGTCTTATCATAGAAAATGATGTAAGAGTTGTCGGCTGTGAGAGGATAAGCATAAAGGATATCGTCATAAGTAGCAGCTGCTACAGAGTTAGCGTCATTAGCCGCTGTAACAGTACCGTAATTTACAACTGCGCCCAAAGAACCTGAGCTAACGAGGTTTTCAAGGTGATCGCTGGGGAAAGCAAATATATCGGCAGCTGCCTCTATATCGTTTCTAACCTGAGTTTGAGCTTCGCTCTCTTCGCATTGACCGATCTCTATATCCATTGTGAGGTCGGGATACAAAGCTTTAAATGCTTCTACCTGCTTGCCGAGAAGCTCTTGCTGTGTTGAAGGACCCCATACTTTTAATGTGATGTTGTTTTCGTCGCCGAGATCCCACAAGCCTGTTTCGTCAGCAGATACTGTGCTCTCAACTTTAGAATCGGTTGCTGAATCTGTTTTGGATTCTGTGCCGCCATCACCGCAAGCTGCTAAAGAGGCAATAAGCATCATAGCTGCAAGGATGATAGCTAAAGTTTTCTTTGTCATGATAATGACCCTCTTTCTTAATTTTTTTCAGAGTATGTCGCTCTGACGTAATTAGTTGAGAACATATTGCACAAAAAGTGTCAACGCTCTCAACGCAGTTAAATAATACCATACGGTAATCAAAATTTCAAGTATATTTTTATTGATTTATAACATAATTTTTACCTTAATTTTGTAAATGTTGCATTTATATTTAAATTGCTTGTGCAATTGTATTCTTTACAGTTAAGGCGTATTTATGTTACAATATAGTAAATTTTCCGTAAGGGGGCAAATTTATGCCTGATAATAACCCTATTTGCAAAATAAATAAACGCTGCTCAGGGTGCCATTTACAAAATTTAACATATCCCGAGCAGTTGAAATATAAGCAATCCGTTGTTAATAAAACCTTTTTGGGTATCATAAAGCCCAAAAGAATAATCGGTATGGAAAATCCCGTTAATTACAGAAACAAAGCCACTACCGCATACTCATTTTCAAGATCGGGAGAAGCGATAGCGGGCGTTTATCAGTCAAAAAGCGGAATAGTTGTGTCCACAAACAAATGCGCGATAGTAGACGAGGAGCTAAACGACATCTCAAACACGCTTACAAAACTATTTACAAGCTTTAAATTAAAGCCATTCAATTGCAAAACAAAGACGGGATACATAAGAAGCACCACTGCAAGAAAAGGATTCAAAACAAATGAAGTGTCCGTTTTAATAACCGCAGGCAAAAACGAAAACCGTATAAAGCCCGCCTTTATAAACGCCCTTATTAAAGCGCACCCCCAAATCAAAACGGTAGTACTGAGCTTCAACGATAAAGAAAAGCTTCTCCCCGGGGAAAGGATGGAAGTGTTATCGAGAAACGGAAGTATTATTTCCGATATGTGCGGATATAACTTTTTAGTTCCTGCCGACGCGTTTTTCCAGGTAAATTCATCACAAGCGGAAATCTTGTATTTAAAGGCAATCGAATACGCAGAGCTTACGGGCAAAGAAACGGTAATAGACGCCTATTGCGGCAGCGGTATAATAGGTATTTTAGCTGCGCGCTCTGCCAAAATGGTCTTAGGCGTAGAAAAAAATCCTTATTCTATTCAAACCGCCAAAGAAAACGCCGCTCTGAACAATATAAAAAACATAGAGTTTGTTTGCGACGACGCAGGAAAATACGCCACAGAATTGGCTTCGCAAGATGTGAAAATCAATACGCTTTTTGTCGACCCACCAAGAGCAGGCTGTTCAAAGGAATTTTTGGATAGCGTTTGTGTTTTATCTCCGCAAAAAATTGTTTATGTGAGCTGTAACATAGAAACGCTTGCCCGCGACATACGATATCTGAAAGGAAAAGGTTATAACGCAAAAAAGCTTCAGCCCGTGGATATGTTCCCGTTTACAAAAGGGATAGAGGCA
>JAEEHZ010000020.1 GCA_016281115.1 Clostridiaceae bacterium
ACTATGTCAAATTTGTGTCCCAACTGTGGTAATCAAATTGAAGAAGGGGCTGTGTTCTGCATAAACTGCGGAGCAAGGCTCGACGGACAACCAAATTCTCAAACTGCCCGAACACCTTCACAGTCCTATTATCAGCCGGAAAATCAACAGTATCAGTATTTTCCGAACTATCAGCAGTACGTACCTCAGTCAAAGCCGAAAACCGGAAAGATAATCGGTATCACCATCGGCATAATAGTCTTATTTTTCGTTCTGCTCGGAGTATTTCTGATCTTTGTTATGCCCAAAATGATTGTAGACGAAAACTATAAGCCTCCTGTAGAGAGTCACCCGGAAGGCTATAATGAGCACACCGATTATTATGATATTGACTGGTCAACTCTTCCCTATGGCGACGAAAATATTATGGAAGACTTTTCCTATACTGATGGCTGGAAGAATATGTCATCCTCTGCTAAGCGCATGACCGATTTTGAGTCCGCCTTAGGCTTTTGGAAGGCGGTTATGATAACCGATCCGGAAAACGAATCGGAAGAAGGCACATCTTACGATTATTTCAATGTTGAAATTTCAGGATTGCCGGATGATACATTCGTTATCTTCAACTGGAATCGCAGAGTAATCGAATCTACCGGCGAGGAAATGGACCTCAAAGCATCTGCCGGCGGCTTTACCGGCACATTCAAAAGCGGCTCTATAGAAGCTGAAAACGGCAATAAAGTTGAGCTGACAGACTTTTGGTCAGACGTAAGCAAAGAGTACGCCGTCGGCAAATTTACATGGACGAATAACAGTGTGGGCTATATCGGACTTGTCAGAGATAAAGGAGAATGATTATGGCAAAGTTTTGCAAGAATTGCGGAAATCAGCTTATTGAAGGCGACGCGTTTTGCGAGGTTTGCGGATCGCCTGTCACATCGACGACAGAGGGGCAGAACACTACTCAGCCGCAGCCCGGTTTTGTACAGCTGAACGCGCAGTATCAAAACAATACTTACAGTCCTCAGCCGCAGCCAAAGAAAAATAACTCCACCTTGCTCATAGTGATAATAGTTGTTATCGCCGTTGTAGTTTTGGCGTTGGGAGGATTTATACTTTACCACTTTTTAACAGGTGGCACGGGTAATGAGCCGAAGAATCAAATCGAATCTCAGGCAAATACACACAGTACATATGAATCAATACCCCCGAAACACGAAACTGCAGAATCGGATTACGAAGTGTCAGAATCGAATTACGAAACTACACAATCAGATTACGAACCGATTAATACTGATAATAACACCGACAGCCAAACGCCAAATACTTTAGAAGACCCAACACAAGAGGATTTTGGCTGGATAACAGGAGTAACATCTCCTCCTTTCGGAGCCGAGATACTAACCGAGAGTGCGGATATAAGCGGTCAGTGGAAAGCGTATCTCGACTATTCACAAGTAGGAGCGCAGGAGTATGCAGTTGTAAATATTATCGCAGACAGCAAAACCGCAAGGGTTGAGTGGAGCATAAGACAGATCGACTATGACGGTACAGGATTCAGAAACGGTCCCGACAAGCTTTACTATCTTGACGGAGTGTTTGATGAAGGCTATCTCAACGCAACAGGTGAAATACGCGGCGATTTTACCGTTACATCTTTTTATAAACTCGGCTCAAAGCAGTACGCTTTAGGCACGATGATCAACCCCAGCGGCGATACGGCATATGTGTATCTTGTGAGATAATATTTCTTTCTGCTATATAAAAATTAAACCCGATACGGAAAGGTGGATAACTATGGCAGGATTTTATAAACAACTATGTCGCAGAGCTTTTGAAAGCTCAAGCTCCGCTTATTCTTGATATGAACAACACTTATCTCAATGCCGGAAAGGCAGGCTTTGCGGAAGAAGCAGCAAAGCGTTTGCAAAAGCTTATGAATACGAAAATGGTATTTCGTGTTACGGATAAATCTACCTATAATATGGATGATGATCTCGGCTTTAAGGGGTCGATATATGCTGTGGATTACACAACCGTACCGGGCAACGAGGGTGGCGAAAAAAACGGTTACAGCAATTATAACCTGCCTATGCGCTTTGAAAACTCGGCATATGAGATCAAGGGGCCTTTGTTCCTTCCCAATTTACACAGATTAAACGATGATACATTAATCCAAGCCGATAAGCAGGCTTACTATCCTTACAGCGACAATTTCATCCCACGCTATACCGAGCGCAGGGGGAATACCGTATTCACCTGTTCGTTCTATCATTACCTTGTTATGGGCGCGCCGGATACTATGGTGTTTAAAAATGTATATGACGCCGACAGTGGTGAAAAAAGTGTGAAGTTTACTGTTCCCTCCCCTGATGAAACGGGTTGTATAAACGTTATGATAGATGTAGACCCAAGCTATCAAAACGAGCTGAGCGGGTTTATCGGCACATGGGAGGGCAAACGAGAACGTGGTCTTTCTATGGGCGGCACTGTTACAACTAAGTGGGTAGATAAGCTGAAATTAGTTGTTGAGCCTTCTGACGGCGGCGCTGTGAAATTTACGCTTTACATAGATTCGTCGGATGAAATTGATATAAAGAGCTCAAGCGTCGAACTTGCGCCAAACGGAACAAATTATAAGTTTTCCGGTTCTACGGTGACAATACTAAGCAAGTACTCTATAAGCGGGTATGAGTATAAGTTCACGCTGAGCGAAGGTTCAATAACTATGACAGAGCCTACTTCAACATGGGATGTAGATGCACAGGATTTTGTTTCCTGTGATGTATCTTATACACTGACAAAATCGGATTAATACTAAGGCAGCAGCACGTATGACGGTATGAGTACACACTTAATTATCGTAACAGTATTACCATGACGTGGGAGCACGGCAGTTGTTTGACGCAAGCGACACAGAATAACAAGAATATAAATATCGACTGAAATGAACGACCGACAGCCTCCCCACAAAAACGGGGAGGCTGATAGAGTAAACATAAGTATGTATTTTTATATTCCAACAGCTATGTTTTGGGTGAAAACTGCCTTTGAAATCGTCTTTGCAAGCGCAAAATGCGACTTTTCCTTGCCTAACTCTAGCAACAGCCTGACTATACATTATAGGAATACCCAACAAATATCACGTTACTACGTGTAATAATCTTATAGTTCTATCATTGTAAACATAGACAAATCAAAATCTGTTTCCGAAAATGATTTATATGTTTTTATATTATTTTTATTATCACAATCAATTACAATATAATTATTGTCATTCGGCAAATACGCAATTAAATAGTCGTTACTGCAATATAGTTTATTAATTATTCCCGTGTAATAAACTGTACAATCTTCATTTACATCAAAGGAAGAACTGCTTGTTTTACATATGTCTATTTCGTCATAATGAAGATCGATTTTGGCAAAAAAATTATCATTCAATTTAACAGAGTAACCATCTCTGTTATCAGCAAACACATCGCCTACTTCCATTTCAACTGGGGACAGTACTGCTTTGCCAATAAAGGCAGTAACACCTACAAAAATGCCTAAGATAATAAAAACAATAATAATTAAAGATATAAATATCCATAAAAAATAATGTGTTTTCATCTTGACACCCCCTTATAGTTGTTTGCTTGCAAATCGTATAATACTATTTAATTATAGTCTAAAACATTTGCTATATCAATATTTGTATTGTTAATTCTCATAAGAATTAACAATACGAGAATAATCAAATCACGGCGTTGACTCAGTACCGGTCAGCGCCGTTTTTTTATTTTAGAAAGTTTGATTAATGAAAAATGAGGCAAGGATTGCTCCCTGCCTCACACAGTGTTATCAGTATATAGTTCTGTTCAGAATAGCTTTTTTGTGCTTAAGACCTATTTAAGATAGTCGAAATAAACGACAAATCCGAACCCTTCGCCAATTGGTTTAGGGTTCGGATTTGTCTCGGTTGGTGCGAATGTTCTTAACCAACCTAAAATTTTATTATAAACCGGCTGAAAACAACACACATATTACACAAGCACCTATTGTCCCGACAGCAATTCTTTGATACGAAATAGCATTAATAATCAAAGGAGTGCAAACTAAATGAAACAATTTATTCACGATGAAACAAACGGGCTTAATTATGAGCTTGTCGGTGATTACTATTTGCCATGCCTTAAAGCACCGGAGTCACCGAAAGTCGGCAGATTCGGAATGATATATCTGGATTATTTGCGTAACAATAAAAAAGCAACATATTCAGGGCTTTTGATGGCAGGTAAGCTGAAAGAACATGTGGAAAATATTGATAAACAAGCAGAAGAAATGTTTTCTCAGCTGGCTGAGCAACTGACTAAGACTGAAGGCGTTGATGAAGCTCTTAAAAGGCACAATCAACTCGGATGGGTTCAGCATATGAACTCAATTCGCAACCGCGCCGAAGAAATAGTTTTGCAGGAGGTTGTGTTCGTATGAGTAATATTTTGGAAGATCTATGGTAATATCGCCGTGCCGTTACTCAGCTTTAAGATTAACTGTAACAGTCACTACCGAGCCTACCCAAGAGCCCTTGTTGGCGTTTTCGCCGTCAAAGGGAACTATAAGCCTTAACAGTGAGGTTTCCTCGCCGTCAACGCTCCACGCAAGCATCATTTTTACGCCGTCATCGTTTACATAATAAACGCCGTTTGCGTTTGCGTCAAGCATAAAGGTTTTGTTAAAGCCGTCGTTTGCGGTGAATGTGAGGCTTTCGGCGTTTTCGGGAAGCGTTACGAAATTATTTAAAATATCCTCAAGCGTTATGCCTGCGCAGGTGCTGCTGCCCTCGCCGCCCTTGCTTTTCCATGCATATGTTGCGTTTGTTTCATATTCTTTAAGCTCGCTGAGCTTAAGGTCGGTGCCTGCAAAGTCGATAATAGCCTGTTCTTCTTTAAGATTAACCGTAATGCTCACTACCGAGCCTACCCAAGAGCCCTTGTTGGCATTTTCGCCGTCAAAGGGAACTATAAGCCTCAACAGTGAGGTGTCCTCGCCGTCAAC
>JAEEHZ010000213.1 GCA_016281115.1 Clostridiaceae bacterium
AATGTCGTTCGCCTATCTTGCCGAAGCCGTAAGATATTAAACCTAAAAGGGCGAAACCGGCAATAACGGACACGACTCCAAAAACTATATCCATTATTATTCCCCTTATAAATTACTCATAAAGCAAACGGCTCTACCGAGACAACGGATAGAGTTAAGTTCTTCGCCAACGAAAACCAAAGGCTCGTATTTCGGATTCTCCGGAGTTAAAACAAGTTTTTGTTTATCCGGATAGTAATACCACCGTTTAAGCGTTACGGAATCGTCTATGATTACGGCGGCAATTTGACCGTTGTCAACAATCGGCTGTTCTTTTATAAAGATAACGTCTCCGTCGAAAATCCTTGCGCCTATCATCGAATCGCCTTTTGCGGTCAAGCAAAAATCCGCTTTAATATCGGCGGTAGCGTCTATGTAAGTCTCGTGTTCTTCATCGGCGAAAATAGGTTTACCGCAGGCTATTTCTCCGAGCATAGGGAACTTCTTCAAACGGATAGGACGGATATGGTCGGAAATTATAGCCGTGTTATCTTCCAAGCCCATAAGATATGTAGGAGATACATTCAGGGCGTTTGCAATATCGGAAAGAACACTCGAAGGCATTTTTTCAATGAAGCCACTCTCGTATCTATATATAGTTGTTTTTGCCTTTCCGATTTTTTCAGCGAGTTGCTCTGCCGATAAGCCGAGTTGTTCTCGTCTTTGCTTAATTCGTAATGCAATAATATTCATAATGTTTAATTCCTTTTATAATGTATTTTACTGTATTATATTATATAATTTTCAAAAATGCAACAATTTTTTCATATTTTTCAAAAAAAGTTGCAAAAATGCTTGACAAGGGTTTTTGTCTATGGTATATTATAGACGGTTGCAGAAATGCACCAAATAAAAATAAAGGAGAAGAGAAATGCTAAAAGCGAACAAGTTGAAAGCGAAAATCATTGAAAGAGAAACTTCTATCGAAGAACTGTCTCGAAAAATGAATATAGACAAATCGACTTTTCATAGAAAAATGAAGAATAATTCGTTTTTTGTCAACGAAGTTGATACTATCGCAAAAGAATTACGTTTAACTCCCGAAGAGATGACGGAAATTTTTTTTGCTCAATAAGTTGCAGAAATGCACCAAAGGAGAGCTATGTCGAATTTAGAACGGGAAGAAATCTTTTCAAAAGATTATCTCACAATTAAAGATTTAGGAAGACTTTTAGGGCTAACATATCAAGTCGCTGCTAAAAAGATGAGAGAGATTAAGTTTAAGACAGACCGACTTGGTATTCAAGGAAAAATCCATACGGAAGATTATTTTGACTATTTCAATATAACAGATAGACAGAGATATGTTTCGGAATGGAAATCTAAAAAGGAGGTATAACAATGCGTTTAAGAGAAATCCGAATATCAAAACACCGGCAACAAAAAGAACTCGCAAAAGCAATCGGAACGGACGAGCCTATGTTAAGCAAATTCGAGAATTATAAGTGCTTACCGATTCCGCCGATGATGAAAAAACTCACGGAAGAGTTGGGTTGCGGTGTCGATGATATTTACGAGCCGCACGAAGTTTACTATCAGGATAAACCGCAAGTAATAGAAAAGACAAAAAAGACGCCTTCGGTTTATAACTTATCGGTAAGACTTCCGAAAGAAGCGAAAAGTTTTTTTAAGAAAGCACTTAAAAAATGCGGGTTCAAGGATATAACGGCGTGGATTGTTTGGTGTTATGAGCGCCTTCAAACACAATACGGTAATATCGTTGAAAATGAAAAAGACTTCACTAACGCCGGCAAGCAAGAAGTGAAGCCCTAAACCAAAGCAAAGGTATATGCTTTATAAATAATTTACCACAAAAAATTTATTAAGTCAAGGAGATTTTCAAAAATGTTGGATTATTACAAAGAACAATTAGAACTTTGCGAAATGAAAGTATCTCTCGCAAAAGAAGGATACGAGAAAAAGATGAGAGACCTTTCGGAATCGCTTAAAAACGCTCAATCTGTCGTAGAAGCGGAACTTCTTATAGACAATATAAGGCTTGCAAAGAAAGCATTGACGGACGTAGAAAAGGAAAGAGACCATATCAAACAAAGATATGAAGAAGAGTATGCAAAGCCCGAAAACGCTCAAAAGAGAGCAAAAGAATTATTGTTTGGGGGTGCGGAATAATGGCTGACAAGTTAAAGAAAGTCGCAAAAGCGCACACGAGATATTACCTTGAAGACGGAACTCTCGTTCCGGGAGCGACGACCGTTACGGGGCTTTTGAATAAACCCGCCCTTGTAAAATGGGCTAACAATCTCGGCTTACAGGGAATTGACTCTACGAAATACGTTGACAAAGCGGCTTCTATCGGAACTCTTATTCACGCTCTCGTAGAAGCGCATATCACGGGCAAGCAAGCAGACCTGACGGAATACTCTCCGCTCGAAGTCGAAATGGCTCAAAACGGATTCTATAAGTATCTCGATTGGGAGAAGCAGCACAAAGTAGAGCCTATCTTTAACGAGAAGCCCTTCGTTTCGGAGAAATACAAATACGGTGGAACGCTCGACTTTTATTGCAAGGTTGACGGTAAATATACGCTCGTGGACTTTAAGAGCGGGAAAGGGATATTCAACGAACACTTCCTTCAAGTCTCTTCTTATGCAAATCTTCTCAAAGAAAACAAGCATAAGGTCGAGCAAATAATGATTCTCAATATCGGAAGGAACGAAGACGAGCCTTTTCAGCATAGAGAGATTCAGCCCGCAACCTTCAAGAAATACTTCGATATGTTTAAGGCGCTTTTGAAAGTTTACTACATAAAGAAAGACTTGGAGTGGAAGTAATATGGATAATCTCGAATTATACGAAAAAGTCCGTCAAGTCCCCGAAAAGGCTCAAAAGAAAATTGAAGCGGGTCGTCTTAAAGGAATGACCGATATAAATCCTATGTGGCGTATCAAAGTTCTAACGGAACAATTCGGAGTATGCGGGGTAGGTTGGAAGCCTCAAATAGTTAGAACTTGGATAGATAACGGCGCAAACGGCGAAGCGATAACAAACGTCGAGATTCTTCTCTTTGTAAAGATTGAAGGACAATGGAGCGAAGGCATACCCGGTATAGGCGGTAGCCGTCTCGTATCGAAAGAAAACAGCGGTCTATATACAGATGACGAGTGTTATAAGAAAGCCTACACCGACGCTATTTCAGTCGCTTGCAAGTCGTTAGGAATAGGCGCAGACGTGTATTGGGAGAAGGACAGCACGAAGTATTCTCCCGTCGGAAAAGATTCCGATAAAAAAGACCCGCCCAAAAAGACAACCACTACGACAGAAAAAGGGAAATCAAAGTGGGCGCAAGTCAACGAAATCATAAAAGATTCGGAGATAACGCTTGATTCCGTTACGGAGTGGCTCGTTAAAAAGAAATATCCGAGCAAGATAAACAGTCTTACGGACGAGCAATTTACGGAACTTATGACGGCGCTTAAAAACAAAATAGGCGGTAAAGGCGATGAGTAAGTTTATAGCGGAACGCTCTTACAGAATGACCGACGAGCATAATGACCTTGTTGTTTGCTACGTCGTTCACGGAGAAAATAAGAAAGCCGCTTTGCTTGCCCTTGAAGAGAATCAGTCCCCAGAGAAGCGATTGCAAGTAGAGGTTAAGATACATAAATCGCAAAGAAGTCTCGAACAAAATCGTCTTCTTTGGGCGTTGCTCGGAAAAATGGCTGTCGCCCTTTCGGGAAACAAGCGGAAGGTTTCGACCGAAGAGTGTTATTGCATAATGCTTGAAGAAGCAAACGTTTCTTACGATTATCTTCTCGCTCTTCCCGAAGCCGAGCCTATGTTAAAGCAGACCTTCCGAGTGATTCGGAAAATCAACGAGAGAGAAGTAAACGGTAAAAAACTCAATATGTATCAATACTTTATCGGCTCGTCGAAATTTAATACGCAAGAGATGACGGAACTTATAGAAGCGACACTCGACAAACTTGCCGAACTCGGAATCGTCGATAGCGAAATCGAACTTGCAAGGGAGGAATATAAGCGATGAAATCAAGAAGAAGTAAGGCAACGGATATTCCGCAAAAGGTAAAACAAGCAGTATGGGAGAGAGACGGCGGGCGTTGTGTTGTGTGTGGTTGCTGCCATAACGTAATGCCAAACGCTCACTATATCTCTCGTGCGAACGGTGGACTTGGAATCGAAGAAAATGTTGTTACGCTATGCACGGAACTGACCGAAAACAAGTGCCACCGAAAATATGACTTCGGAACTCGTGAAGAAAGGGAAGAAATCGGAGCGAAAATCGAAGCGTATCTCAAATCAAAATACCCGAATTGGGATAAAGAAAAATTAACTTATAGGAGATAAAAAATGAAGGAAATTAAAGAAATCACCCTTAAAGACGAAGAAAAACAGAACAAAAACGGTTATCAGGTTATTATTAAAAACCTTGATAACGGCGAAGAAGTTGTCAATGTAAAAACGAGAGCGATTGTGGGCGCTTACGCTACCGAATTGGGAGTCGGAGATATATTAGCAAGTTCGGGAATATGTTTAAGTTCTTGCAACGGCGCAACGCTTTTGGCGACGGTTAAAGGCGCAGAAAAAGTCGCAGAACACATTAAAAATAAAATGTTTGAAGAGACTATGCCCGACCTCTTAAAAGCGTTGTTGGAGAGAAAGAAATGAATCAACTTGTTTTAGTCGGTAATTTAACGAAAGACGTAGAACTCTCCGAAACAAACAGCGGAATCGTTAAAGCGAAGTTTACTCTCGCCGTTTCAAGAGATTATACAAACTCCGACGGCGAGAGAGAAACAGACTTCTTTGATATAACCGTATGGAGAGAAAGGGCGGAACTTTGTGCGAAGTATCTACACAAGGGAAGCAAGGTCGGAATCATCGGAAGTATTCAATTCAGGACTTACGAAGACAACGAAGGCAATAATAGGAAGGTTGCGGAAGTTAAGGTTGACAAGGTAGAGTTTTTATCTCCCAAAAAGACAGAAAAGGAAGAAACTTCATCAAAGAGAGATAGACCCGAACTTGAAGAAATCGACGATAATCAACTTCCCTTTTAGGAGGAATTATGGCGGAAAGAAGAATGTTCGCAAAGACGATAATCGACAGCGACGCTTTTTTGGATATGCCATTGTCGGCGCAAGCATTGTATTTTCATCTATCAATGAGAGCCGACGACGAAGGTTTTGTCGGCAATCCTAAAAGAATCCGGTCAATGGTCGGGGCGAGCGAAGACGACTTGAAACTCTTGATATTAAAAAGATTTTTACTCGTGTTTGATAGCGGAGTGGTTGTTATAAAGCATTGGAAAATTCATAACTACATACAAAGCGATAGGGTAAAGCCTACAACTTATATCGAAGAAAAAGGGACACTCGTTTTGGACGGTAAGAAAGCCTATACGGAGAAGGTGGATACAAGTTGGATACAAAATGGATACAAAATGGATACACAGGTTAGTATAGGTAAGGATAGGTTAGATTTAGAAGAGAATAGATTAAAAAAAGAGAGCGCCGTTGGCGCAC
>JAEEHZ010000214.1 GCA_016281115.1 Clostridiaceae bacterium
CAAAACGATCGACAGCGATATGCTTGCCGTAAGCGCTTCCGATGCGGGATTGTCGAATGAACAGATAATTGCCGCGCTGAAAGGCTCGGATTATTCTTTAATAAGCGAAAGTATAGACAGCACAGAGCTTGAGGTCTCGAACAAAGATGTTGTAATATGTGCCGAAAGCGACGGAATTATCACGGATATGCCAATCAACGAAGGAGATATAATCGCCAAAAATCAAACACTTATAAAAATGTCACAAAACAGTGATAAACAGATCGTTTTAAATATTAACGAATCTGAAATAAGCGATATAAAAAAAGGACAGCAGGTAACTATAACAGGCGTTGGCTTTAAAGACAGAAAATACAGCGGAACGGTAGAAAGCATTTCTCCTTATGCGGAAAAGGCAAATACTTTGCTCGGCAAATGCGCTACCGTAAAGGTCACAGTTAAAATTAATGATGCCGACAATGATATAAAGTGCGGTTATACGGCAAAGTGCAGTATAATAACAAACACGGATAACACAAGCCTTGTAGTGCCGTATGAGGCTGTTATGTATAACAACGACGGCAGCGCCTATGTTTATGTTTACGATAACGGCTATGCCCGAAAAAGAATAGTAGAGGCAGGCAACGAATACAGCGAGGGGATCAAAATTATTTCGGGCATAAAAAAGGGAGAGATCGTTATAAACAACCCGCGAGAGATAAGCAAATCCGGCAGAGTAGTATTAAATAAAGAATATTGAGTAACTTCGGAGGCAAATTATGAATTTTATAAAATCCGCTGCAAAAAACCTTCTGCGCAAGCCCGCACGCAGCGCACTTACCGTGCTTTCCGTGTCAATAGGCACAATTGCGGTGATACTTATAGGCACAATAAGCACATACGGAACTCAGGCGGTCAGCACAGAGCTTAACAGCCTTGGTATGAACAGCCTGTTGCTTGCCTCTGAAAATCAGACAAGCCCCGACATAACCCCTGACGACATAAGCGTTATCAAATCGCTCGGCGGTGTTCAGAAGGCGTGCGGCTTGCTGGTCGCAACCGCTCAAACCACAAATATGCCCGAGCCGTTAAATGTGTATTTGTGGGGTATAACCTCGGATGCCAAGGAAATAATTGATTTGACACTTTTATACGGAAGATACATCAACGATTACGATATACGCTCAGGCGAGCAGGTGTGTATGGTGGACAGCTCGTTTGCGAGGGAAGCTTTCGGCAGAGATAATATTGTGGGAAAGAGCATTTCTCTTCTTTGTGAAGGAACATATGTAAAATACGATATTGTAGGAGTCATAAAGACAGGCAGCGGGATGCTCTCCGGGATGATGGGAGAATATATCCCCGATTTTGTATATACATCCGACTCAAATGTGAAACAAATAATCAAAACAAACGGTTATCACAGGGTCGCCGTGGCCTCTTATGAAAATCAGGACACAACTGCTCTTTCAGACAGGATAATAAGCCGTTTAGAGGCATCCTCGGGCAAAAAAGGCGCATATACCATAACAGACCTTGCAAAGCAAAAAGAAAGCCTTTTTAATATAATGAATATTATTACGCTTGTGCTTTACTGTGTTGGCGCAGTGTCGCTTATTGTTGCAAGTATAGGCATAATGACCGTAATGCTTGTTTCGGTAAACGAAAGAACAAGAGAGATAGGCATAAAAAAATCTATCGGAGCTACAAAAAGTATAATTATTAAGGAATTTCTTACAGAGTCAATTTTGATTTCATTGATAGGCTGTGTAACAGGTATTGCGTTTTCTGCAATTATTCTGTTTGTCGCAGGCGCCGTGCTTGACATACAGCTTATTATTTCACTTGAAATAATTGCAATATCGTGCATTTTGTCTGTTTTTACAGGTGTGGTGTTCGGTGTGTATCCGGCGTTTCGCGCCGCAGGGTTGCGACCGGTAGACGCTTTGAGAACAGAATGACCGGAAAAAACAAAAGCAAGAAAACAAAAAAACAGTTGTATTATGAAATAATTAGATGTATAATTAATAAAATTGATATTTTGGACTTGTGATACTTTTGAGGTGAAATAAATGGCAAAATACAGCGATAAAAGAGATTATGACGATTCTGATGAATATGTTGATATAAGCTCCGGCAGACCGGACGCAGTTAACAAAAAGAGAAAAGGCTCGTTTGCGAAAAGCGCGGCAGTTACTTTATTGTCAATTATTTTTATAATTGCAGGCGCAGGAATGCTGTATTATTACAGCATACTTAATTCAGTTAACGTTGTTGCAAAATCAACATCGGGAGATTCTTCTTTGATAAGCGTTGATACAGAAGACTCGGAGCTAGGAAATACGTCTGCATCAAGCGAATTCAGTATTGATTCATTTAGTAACGGCAAGCTTATGAATGACTCAAATGTTCTCAACATCCTGCTTATAGGCGAAGATAACCGCCACGAAGCAGAATACGGCAGAACAGACACAATGATTGTTCTCACCATTGATAACAATAACAAAGAATTAAAGCTTACTTCTTTTATGAGAGATTTGTGGGTAAATATTCCCGATTACGGTATGCAGAGGATAAACGTGGCTTATACCGTTGGCGGAGCGCCTAAAACAGTAGCGACAATAGAATCTAATTTCGGAATAGATATAGACAGATATGCCATAGTTGACTTTGCAAGCTTTAAAAAGATAATAGACGTTTTAGGCGGGCTTGATATAAAGCTTACAGACGAAGAAATTGACTATATTAACTGGCAGACCTGGAAAAACGGACAAGCCGACACAAGATATGAGATTCAGGCGGAACCCGGTATAGTTCACTTGAACGGACGGCAGGCGCTTTGGCACGCCAGAAACAGAGGGCAGGAGGGCATATGCAGCGGCAGCGACTTTACCCGTACGCAAAGACAGCGTAATGTTCTCAAAACCCTTATGAAAGAATTTAAGGACGCTTCAATTACACAAATAATAGGCATTGCAAACGAAGTGGGTCCGCTTATCACAACAGATTTGAGCTACTCTGAGATAACGGTGCTTGTAGCAAATGCACTCACTTATTTAAAATATGACGTTTGTGAATTCAGACTGCCCACAGATACAAATTACGGTGACGTTATAACCTCGGGCGGCGCCTGGGTGCTTGTTGTAAACGATTGGAATCAGGCAAGAAATGAATTGGTCGATTTTGTTTTTAACGCTCAAAAAGATAAAATAAGCACCGATGACAGCTTTTAAGTTTTTTTGGAGTTGATTGTGTGAAACAAATAAAACGGCGTATCGGTGCCTTGGCTTTGGTGATTGCTTTGTTATTTTCTGCGGTGTGGTCACTTGTAGGCTGCGCACATGAAACTTCAAAAACCAATAAAAGCTTTTTTGCTCTCGACACATATATCAATGTAACGGTATACGGCGACAATGCCGAAAATCTGTGTTCGGGGCTTAAGGACTTGATTTGCGAATATGACAAAAAGCTTTCTTATTCCAACGAAAACAGCAGTGTGTATGAGTTGAATAAATATAAAACCATGCAGTGCGACAGCGATATTTCACAGCTGTTTTATAAAGCTAATGAAATGTCGTATTTAACGGACGGGTATTTTGACATAACTGTTTTTCCGGCTGTGAAAGCTTGGGGTTTTATAGATAAAAACTACCGTGTTCCCGCAAAAAATGAGCTTGTAAAGCTTGTTCAAAGAATAAACTATAAAAATGTCTCAGTTAACGGCAACACGGTGAGTATTCCCAAAAACTGCGAGGTCGATTTGGGCGGATGCGCCAAAGGATATATTTGCGATAAATGCACCGAATATTTGAGCAAGAATAATGCAGAGTGCGCCGTTATAGACCTTGGCGGCAATATTTGTACATACGGCAAAAAGCAAAACGGAGAAAAATTCAACATAGCAATAGAATCTCCCGAAAAAGACGGATATTTAGCTTATTTATCGCTTGACGCGGCAAACGCTGTGACATCGGGCGGCTATCAGCGTAATTTTACCGATACCGACGGTACGGTGTATTGCCATATTATTGACCCGTTCACTGCTTCTCCTGTTCAGTCAGATATAAAGTCGGTGACGGTCATATCCGTAAACGGCGTTGAAGCCGATTGCCTGAGCACAGCTCTGTTCG
>JAEEHZ010000215.1 GCA_016281115.1 Clostridiaceae bacterium
AGTACCTCATTGACGGCGTTGGAATGAATCTTAAAAGAGGCGCTTTTCCGGCAGACTTTTTCGACGATGTTATACCGATGCAGTTTGAAGACAGAACATTTCCCGCACCTGCAAAGTATGATGAATACTTAAGACATTGGTACGGCGACAGATATAACGAACTTCTGCCGTATTCGACAAGGAAATCCGGGCACAACCTTACAAGAATAGATTTGGGAAAATATGTGGAAAATGATCCGGATGACAGCTTCAGACACATAGATTGCCGGGGAGAACTGTTTTAAAATATCCCGTTTGAAACAAGGAGTGAATCAAATGCTTGAACAGCTTAAAGAAAAAGTATTAAAGGCAAATTTGCTGCTTCCGAAATACGGTCTTGTTACATTTACCTGGGGCAATGTAAGCGAAATTGACCGTGAGAGCGGCTTGGTTGTAATAAAACCGAGCGGTGTTGAATATGAAGATATGAAGCCCGAAGATATGGTCGTGCTGGATTTGGACGGAAATATTGTAGAAGGCAAATTAAACCCTTCCTCGGACACGCCTACTCACATAGAGCTGTATAAGGCTTTTGAAAACATCGGCGGTATAATTCATACGCACTCAACATACGCCGCCTCGTGGGCGCAGGCGGGCAGAGATATCCCTGCTTACGGCACCACTCACGCAGATTATTTCTACGGTAACATTCCATGCACCCGACCTCTCACAGAGGAAGAAGTAATGAACGAATACGAGAAAAACACGGGACTTGTCATTGCCGATAAATTCAAAAATATCGACCCCGTGGCTGTTCCGGGCGTTATTGTAAGCAAGCATGGTCCTTTTGCCTGGGGCAAAGACTGTATGCAGGCTGTGCACAATGCCGTGGTTATGGAGCAGGTTGCGAAAATGGCGCTGCTCTCCGAACGGATAAATCCCGATATCGGGAAAATCGACGGCTTTTTGCTTTATAAGCATTATATGCGCAAGCACGGACCCAATGCGTATTACGGACAAAACAAAAAATAATACTGTTTCCGCAGGTTTATCGGCCTGCGGTTTTTTATTCACTTTTGATAAAATTAATTGACATAAACAGCGGTTTGTGATACAATTTGAGCGTGGTATTTTGGCGAAACTACAGTAAAATCTTAGGAGGTTTTAAAATGAAAAAACTGCTTGCCATACTGCTTGCGCTGATGCTTATTCTGTCATCTGCAATAGCGGTTAACGCCGAAAGTGTAAAAGATATTTTCGGCACAAAAATCTCCGATGTCGAAGAATTATCGGACAGCGGAATAAAAGATCTGTCTCCTCACGGGGCAGACGCAAACTTTACCATTAACAAAGTAACCTACAGTGCTTTGTTTAACAAAGTGTCATTGGGTAAGTTTTGTACTGCATATGTTAATAACAAGAGTACAAATGACAGCGATTACGACCTGACAATACAATTAACAATTAAGGCTTCGGCTGCAGCTACGAGCGGAAATCTTATTGTGCCTTTAGACGATGTCTATAATACAAGCGGAAGCGTCGGCACATCTACGAAGCCGTATTTTAAGAATTTTAAGTATAAGGTGGGCGACGGTTCTGTTACCTCCACTACGGTGAAGAACGGACCTGTTGCGGGAATTGCCAAAACAAACCATTATCTCAGCATACCGCTTTCTTCTCCCGATACTGCCGAAACAAACTTAAACGCCTACATTTATTGTACGTTTGAGTTGGAGCATGTGGGTTTGGTTAAAGTGAATCAAACTCTTTTTGATACTTACTATACTACCATAGGTAATACGGTTAGCACCAGCCTCAGCTCTCCTCTTGTATCTACAAATGACGGATTTTTAAATCAGGATCCGTGGGTAAGACAAGACAACTACATAAAGTCCGGATATATTTACAGGGATTATGAAACCCAATATATAAGTGATGAAATAGTTCAGACCGCTTATCAGAATAATTCCGATTCCGACGGAAGCTATACACAAATACCCCTTGTAGACACCGACGACGCTTTCACTGCCGTTGTGCAGATTTCTCCCGGTGTACAGGTTGAACTCAGAGATCCTGACGGTCACACCACTTTAACGGGAAACATTACCCAGGGCTATAGATTGGTAATTAAGTACGGTAATACCAAGGCAATGAATGTCGGAAGATATTACACTGCAAACAGGCAGAGTATCGGCTACTATTATATGACTTTTTCCCGTCTTAAAATATTTGTTCCCGCAGATCAAAGCATAGATGAGATAAAATTTACAACTCAGGTTACGGCTCGCACAAAGCAGGGCGTTGAAACAAAAACAGGTGAAAGAACAATAATTGTTCTTGATCCCGTGCAGGATTTGCATGATGACGCTTATAAGCTTAAATATGATCATCTCTGCCTTGATTTGAACAATCCAAGTTCCAGCAATAATAATTTTGCCAATTATACGGAACAAATTGAAAACGTGGGAATTTTGCCTATAAGAGGGGTAAGCTATACCTGGCAGAACGATACGCGTTCAAACGGTATTCCTGCAAACGTTTCGCAGATAGTTAACAGATTCAGCGGTAGTTACGGGGCAGACTTTAAGGTATATATCAAAAGTCGCACATCTTCAAGAACACTTGAGTTTAACTTGCCGTCAAGAGGTGCGGGCTGCACTGTAAGCTATGCAGATTCTACCAATGCCCGTCACATTAAGCTTAACGAGGGTGAATGGATAGATAAGGTAGTTTCTACACCGTATTATATGGAAAACGGAACAAAAGTAAGCGGAGTTATTAAGGGAGAAGTCCACGACATAGTTGACGGAGAATATGCGCCTGTGACCTGCACGTATATATTGCCGCCTAACAAAAAGAGCTTACAGACAAATAATAATATTAATAACGGCGATTATACGCAGATCAGCGGAATACTCAGATATGAGCCTCATTATACATACAACGGCAATGCAAGAGTTGATACCGTAGGGCCCGACAGCGATTCTTCGGGCGTGATCACAAGATCTAACAAGCTGTATTATGTAACGGGCGAGGCCGCGCATAATGCGTATATTCAAGTTACCGAGAATTCGAATATCTCTTTGGCAGCACCTTCGGGAACGGAAACAAAGAATATAAATTCTTGCTTGTATCTTTTCAACGCACTTTATAATTCAATGTACACAAACGACCGTCCCACATATATGGGTGAGACAAGCGCAAACTGGGTAGGACCCATAGCTACGGTTGTATTTCCTAAAGGCGTAAAACTTAATACCTCCGCTCTTACAAGTGCCGGAACAAATAAGTATACCACAACATCGGAAACACACACGATAACAATAACCAAACTCGCAAACGACGGCGAAAGAGAAGTATGGAGATTTAACTTTGACGCTTCAACGGTAATAAAGAGATACGATACAAATGGCAGATATACTCCTGTAATAAGCGAGGGATATGTACAAGGAGTAAATGTACCGCTTACGGTAACGTCAGACGCATTGGGCGGCGCTCAGCTGTTTGATATTTACACATCTGCCTCTAACTCTACACCGTTTATACCAAGCGACGCAGGATGCTACTCAACAGGTTCAAGCGTCAGCAATTTCTTGGATAATCCTGAATCTTTTGATCTTGTAACAGATGCAAACGACTATAACGGCGACGGCAGCAGAACCGATAAAGTCGTAAAAATCGAAAAAGTAAAGGGATTCTCCGTAAACGCTTCTTACCAAATAGACGGAAAATCACAGTATAAGAAAAACGGCACTACATTTACGGATGTGGACAGCGACGCTATCCCCGTAAATATCGGAACAGACGCAGATTTCAGAGTAATACTTACAAATGCCGGAAACGCAATAGTAACAAATATGAAAGTAACCGATGCGTTCCCGAATTTTTACTCAGGAGCATCCACTTATGTGCCAAACAGCCTTGTAGTAGAAATACTTGATACAAACAACAATGTGGTTAAAACAATAACTAACGCACAAATATCGGGTACTACAACCCTAAGTGTTATACTTCCCGCAGAAGAGGAATTGTATCCGGGTTTCTCACTGCAGCTTACCGGTAAGTTTAAGGTCAGAGATGACGCAAGACCGAATATAGAGAATAACAGTAAGATAACACTTGATTCTAGGTTTGACGACTCTAACAAAAGGTCAATTTTTAACCAGCTTTACAGAAGTGAAGACGCCACAATGGATCTGAGGATCAATGTTTTCCT
The DNA here is from genome assembly GCA_016281115.1 of Clostridiaceae bacterium. Taxonomy (GTDB): domain Bacteria; phylum Bacillota; class Clostridia; order Oscillospirales; family Acutalibacteraceae; genus JAEEHZ01. The sequence goes on from JAEEHZ010000215.1 coordinate 4,196, forward strand.
TGACTACAACGGAAACGGTGTATATGACGCAAACGTTGATAAACCGTTGTCAAGCGCAAGCGTAAATACTAGAATGACAACAAATGATGACAACAAATTTAACGATACAAAAACACTGACAAACACCGTTCCTGTAAATTACTCTGATATTGAATACGGCAATTATACTACAAGTGTAAGCAGCATAAGAGATGAAAACGGTAATTCTTTGAGCAGCGTTTCAAAGTCATTTGAAATAACTCTTGCAGAAACAAGAGCGGGCGGCACGAAGGTAGTGGATATACCGATAACACCTAAATATATCGGCGAGTTGTATGTTAAATATATTCTTGATAATCAAGACGTTATCCTCTATTCCAGCGATACGGATCAAATAGCAGTACCAACAGGAACAAAGAGGGTTTATTACGATGAATCGATCCTCGGCAGCACTAAATATGTTCTTAAAGACGGTGAGCCGAGCAGTAAGACTTATTCCCTTACTCTTGAAAACCCGATAGCAGATATATTATTTACTGTTGTGCCTGTTGACTATACTGTAACATATGTCGGCAACGGCGGCAAAACTGCCGACGATCAAACGACATTATCAGAAACTCACGGATATAACACAACTGTAAATGTTAAACCGGGAACAACATTTACACGCACGGGATATAGCTTTGCAGGCTGGTCTGCAAGCGGAGTTACACTTGGCAGCAGCGCATCCACCTTCTCAATGCCGGATAATGACGTTACATTGACAGCTCAATGGAGTGCGCTTACTTATAAAGTTACATTTGATGCGAACGGACACGGCACACCCGACCCGACAGAAAAGACCGTAACATATGATGCAGCTTACGGCAAGCTGGCGGAGATCAGCGCGACAGGTTATACATTCGGTGGCTGGTACATGAACGCTGACTGCACAGGCGACGAGATAAAGGCTGAAACAATAGTTAAAACAGCTTCTGACCATACCTTGTACGCTAAGTGGACGCCGAACACCTACACTGTAATATTTGACGGCAACGGCTCCACAAGCGGAGAAATGACAGACCAAGACTTCACATATGACGAAGAGCAAAAGCTCAACAAAAACGAGTATGAGAAGACGGGATACTCATTCAACGGTTGGAAAGACGGCGAAGGCAACACCTATACTGACGAAGAAACCATTAAGAACCTCACGCCTGAGGACGGCGCAAAGATCACACTCAAGGCAGACTGGGCACCTAATGAGTACAAGGTATCATTTGATGCGAACGGACACGGCACACGCGACCCGACAGAAAAGACCGTAACATATGATGCAGCTTACGGCAAGCTGGCGGAGATCAGCGCGACAGGTTATACATTCGGTGGCTGGTACATGAACGCTGACGGCACAGGCGAAGAGATAA
>JAEEHZ010000216.1 GCA_016281115.1 Clostridiaceae bacterium
TTTAAGTGGTAACATAACAAGCATATATAAAAAAGAAGACAGTGAAAGTTCATATACGCCTGTAGCCGCATACGCTTATGACAGTCTAAACAGACTTATCCAAGAAGCTATGTTTTTTGTTGATACTGATGATGAAATAATCATTAACGGATATACATACGATTCACGCGGAAATGTATCAAAAAAACATACAACGAAAATGAAAACTGATTTGACTATTCTATTGAATACGGATGTGGATGTTTATACCTACAACGCAAACTGGAAAGATTTAATATCCAACTATAACGGTTCATCCATAAGCTATGATAACGCAGGCAACCCCACAACATACCGAGACGGTATGACAATGACGTGGAAAAACGGAAGAGAGCTTACTACTTTACAAAAGGGAACAACCAGTGTATCATATAAATACGATGATGAAAGTATCCGTACGAAAAAGACCGTAAACGGCGTGGTACACAATTATGAATATGTCGGCGGCAAGCTTATGTATGAAAAGAGCGGCAGCGATAAGCTCTATTTCAGCTACGACGCTTTCGGCAATCCTTATTCAATTAAGCGCAACAGTACATATTATTATTATGATCTAAACTGGCGCGGGGATGTAATCGCTCTAAGAAGTAAAAATGGGTCTTTTTATTGTAGCTACAAGTACGACGCATGGGGCAAATTCTTAGGCGCATACAATTCAAGCGGTAGTAAAATAACAAACACCAATGATATAGCCCTTGTAAACCCCATAAGGTACAGAGGCTACTACTACGATACAGAAACAGGATTCTATTACCTCGGCAGCAGATATTACGACCCGCAGATGTATAGGTTCTTGAATGCGGATAGCTTTATAATGGTTAGTAAATCTATTAGTGGAATTAATCTTTTTTCTTACTGTGAAAGCAATCCTATAGTTTATGATGATATTAATGGATATTTTAGAACCTACAGCGTAACTATGTCTGATTCAGGTTGTAATAAATATGAACCATCAAGACCCTTATCTAAAATGGATAAAAAAGTTATTGCTGCTGAAAGAAAGTATAACGGAAGTACAATCAATGTCTATAAAGCAGGCGAAGGATCGCCAAGAGATGGGAAAGTAAATGTTAAAATAGACGAAGGTGCCAAAAATATACAAATAGAAAATTCATATAAAATAAGAGATGGTTATGAGCAAAGCGCAGTAATTAGCTATGTTATGTCATGTAACTTGTATAATGAAGAAATTTTTACTAGAAGCGCACAATCATATTTATCAGAGTGGTCTGCTCATAATCTTGCATTTGTATTATCTGTCTCTTCTGGTACAATGTGTAACATTATTGGAAAGGCAATGGGTAAAGAAGATCCTATTGGCAGTACAATAAGTGTTGATCTTGACTACGATGGACACCAATATTGGTATGATGTTGTTACACTTGGAGGGAATGTTTCATGGTACGATTGGTTTTAAAAACTAATACGATTAAGAAGTATTTGTTTGTGATGATCTTAACAATAATAAATTTGTCAACATTTTTATTGTATATTCCTGCCTATTTTGACAATGCGCAAGAGCACTACATTTATTTATCAGTAGATGAAAAATGGTTTAAGTTATTATCAATACTGGTATTTGCGGAGCTTGTGCCAACATTTCTGTCTTTAACATTTGTGAAATTCCTACACAAAAATAAAGGTACAATTATAGTGCTGAATGCCGTTATGATAGTGTTATCAATAATAGTATTTTTGTGTCATTTAATTGTATGTATGTTTTCTTCGGGACCTTTTATGTCACATACTACCGATATAAACAATTTTGGAAAGTACGATCATATTGTAGAAAGCAAACTACAATTGGATGACATTGAAAAAATAATCAACACTGATCCAAAATTCACCTGTGTAGATTATGAGTATTCCTTTTCCGATGGTATGTTAGCTCAGGCTGATATTAATTATGTTTTGAAATTTAGTGATGACGAGTCTTTTGAGCGAGAACACCAAAGAATAAGCAAATTAATAACTAATACTGAAGATTGCACATACAGCGTGAAGTTAAATCACAACAACAGTCTATTTCTTAACGGCGATTATGCTTACATATCAGTAAAATTTGACAAAACAAATAATATATCTAAGTATAATATTACTGTTGGATGGTAGTGCCTATAGTGTAAAGTATGTTCTAGATGATGTTGTATAAGAGATTATCTGTTATAATCCTATTTCTTCTGTAACAGACAAATATAACTTAACTAAGGCTTTTTAACTAACAAAAGCTACTAAACATAGCATAATTACTGCCCCATGCAGTTTATATTAATTGAGTAATGAGTATTTCTGCACTTGCAAATATGACGCATGGGGCAAATTTTTGGGTGCTTACGGCTCAAGCGGAAACAAAATAACAAACACCACACATATAGCATTTATAAACCCATTAAGATACAGAGGCTACTACTACGACACAGAAACGGGCTTCTATTACCTCGGTAGCAGATATTATGACCCGCAGATGTATAGGTTTTTGAATGCGGATAGCTTGTTGTTATTCGGTAATGATTTAAAGGGCATAAATCTATTTTCATATTGTGATGATAATCCTATTTCCTACATTGATACCGATGGACATTGCCCGATTTTGATGCTTGCTGCAAAGGGCAAGCTTGACGATAAGGTCTACGGTCTTGACAGCGGCACAGATGTTTATCTCACAAAGCCGTTTATTCATTAAAAGGTAATTAATTTTGCCAAAGGTCTCGGCATAGATGCAACATTGGTTGTCGGCACGATGAAGTGTGAAGCTTTGGAGCATGCAATGGATATCTCAGAGAAAACGATGGATCTACGGCAACGATATAAAGCAAAAATTAAGGCGGGAGTATATGAAAAGGAAAACAACAAAAGAGATTCTCTCCGAATCCTTCAGGGAACTAGCACAGAGCAAGAATATCGACAAGATCACGATACAGAATATCGTGGATAACTGTGATTATTCACCTGCGACGTTCTACCGCAATTTTAAGGATAAATACGATTTGATCGCGTGGGATTACGCACAAAAAACAGCACAAATTATTAATCGTATTGATGGAGAAAATTATACATGGAAACACACGCTTATTGACGGTGCCAAGCACTTTTACGATGAAAAGGAATACTTAACAAATTTGTTTCGACACACGACCGGGCATGATTCATTTGTGAGGTATATGGCGGAGATCAATTATAACATTTTGAAAGATCACATTCTCGCTAAAACCGGGAAAAGCGAACTTGCAAAGCAAGATGAACTATACGTTCGTATTTACTGCCTCGGTACGGTGTGCCTGACGGGTGAGGGGTTGCTCGGAAAATATGATGCAACATCGGAGCAGATCGCCGAGGTATATGCAAAATCGCTGCCTGAACCATTACAGAAATATCTTCTATGAAGAAAATGATAGAAAATACCTATAATCTCTCAATATGATAGATTATAGGTATTTTCTGCATTGAGATGTAGCGCCATAGGTATATAATATAATCATGGTTGTGCACAATAATACAGCGCGCAATAAAATAATAAATATAATGGAGGGATGATACAATGAAAATCGCAGTAAGATACTATTCCCGTTCGGGAAACACAAAGGCAGTAGCCGAAGCAATCGCAAAAGCGGCGGGAGTTGAAGCCGTTCCTGTGGATAGGAATGAAGCCCCCATCAAAGAACCGGTTGACGTTCTCTTTATCGGAGGTGCGCTGTACGCCTACGGAATCGACGCTAATCTTAAGGATTATCTCGGTACGCTGAAGAAAGAGGATGTGAAGAAAGCGGTCGTGTTTTCTACATCGTGGCTTTCTAAACACGCTATCGGACTCATCAAAAATGGCTTAACTGACGCCGGTATTCCCGTCGTAGAAGAATTTTTCTACGTCAGGGGCAAGCCCGGCGAAGATAAACTGAAAGACGCGGCAGAATTTGCAAGGAAGTTTTTATGATGGAGAAAGCACAGAACATGAGTAAATATGATTGTATTCGGCTAAATAATCAGCTTTGCTTTCCTCTGTATGCGTGCGCAAAAGAGATAGTGAGGCAATACCGAAAGCCGCTGGAGAAGCTCAACCTGACATATACGCAATATGTTGTTATGATGGTCCTCTGGGAGCATGGCAGCATGACGGAGGGTGAACTTGGAAAAAAA
>JAEEHZ010000217.1 GCA_016281115.1 Clostridiaceae bacterium
ATTACGACCAGATAAATTATCATCATAACGGCATCGAGCACCAGCGGCGCAAAACTGTTGATAAGTTCTTTTGCTACGCTTTCGTTGAGCTTTTGTCTTTGTGCGATGTCGCCTGCCATTCGCTGTGAGTAAAACTCCATCGGCATACGCAGTACATGCCACATGTATGTAGAGTTGGCTACAATGGCAAGCTTTCCTTCGAGCTTCAGGGTGTTGGCCTCTTTCACCCAAAGAACAATTATTTGAAGCAGTGCAACTCCCGACATGGCAATCACAAACGGATACAGCCAGTTTACGTTCTCACCTGTGAGCAGTCTGTCTATGAACACCCTTGAAAAAGCAGGGTTGATAATATCAATTAATGAGGTGATAAGCGTAGTAAGAACAACAAACATTATTGCAGCGGCGGTTCCTTTGAGGCGCTTTTTTGCAAAATCGAGCGTAGACTTTTTCTCACCGCCGGGTGTAAAGCTTTCATTCGGCTCAAACATTAAGCATATACCGGTAAAGCTTTTGTCGAATTCTTCCATGCTGACCTCTACACGGCCGCGTGCAGGATCATTAAGCACAGCTTTGTTCTTTTTAAAGCCGTCGAGAACTAAAAAGTGGTTAAAATTCCAATGGATGATACACGGAAACCTGCCGTTTTTCTTTATTTGGTCCACAGAAAAGCAAAAGCCCTTTGCGGTAAGCCCGTAGCTCCTTGCGGCAACAAGCACATTTTTCGCCTTTGAGCCGTCTCTTGAAACACCGCAGTCGCTTCTTATTTGCTCCAGTGAAACCCATTTTTTGTAGTAAGCGAGTATCATAGTCAGTGAAGCTGCTCCGCACTCAAGTGCTTCCATTTGCATTACAACAGGTACCTTTGCATACCCTTTTGTAACAGGGGAGGGGATTTTAGTTTTACTGTTTTTCATCCGTCTCACACCTTAATTCCAAATAAAAGATATGGGGCTTACGTTATCAACAACGATTTGCAGCTGTATAACATCTTCATTTTCGGCAGGAATATCAGTGTTTATCACATAGTTCCACTCTGACAGATTAAGAGAATACAGAGTGTATTCGTCGCTGTATTGTGAAGATACATTCTCAAGCGAAACCGGCTTTTTGGAAATAGCCGTCACTTTGCCGCTTTCAACACCGTTTATAATGATACTGTCACCTACATCGACCGAAGAAATATCAGGCGCATAGCATACAAGCTCGCCGCCGTTCTGAACACCGTTTAGTGTTACTGTGGTGGGTAACGTACCGAAAACCGCCCACACAAGCATAGACACAAGTAACACAACAGCCGCTCCCAGCACAAGCCATATGCTTGGACTCGACACTCTTATGTAATTATTCAGCTGTTCCGGAGATGATACCTTGTCCAAGCTTTCTTTTCTGAAAATAGATTCTGCCATATTCACAACCTCTTTCACTATAAAATAATTATAACCAACACATATAATTAATACGATTATACTACCACACTATATTACCACCTTCAGCTTAATGTGTCAATATTTTATCACTTTCGACATATTTGTTATTTATTATTTTAATAATTCCTCTTCATTAATTGACATTTTCTTTTAAATATGTTATCTTTATGGTAAACTACTGTTACTATGGGTTATGCTATGTAATGTGTGTGCAAAATATAGAATGTCGGTGATGAAATGGGATTCAGAATAATCAATAAAGATAATTTAAATATTGACCGTGCAATTTATCAATTCAGCCGATTTGTTGATAAGGACGACCTTTTGCCTGAGCTTGAAATTGAGTTCTTGCCGGAAAACAAAGATTATTATTCGCTCAAGCCTGTTTCCGCCATAAACAACTACTGCTTTTACAGCGCTGATAACGGATATTTGTTTTCTTTAGAGGGAATTTTCCTGCATTTAAACAGCGATTTTACTCATGCCGGTGTTTATTGTCCCGATGACATGTCGAGCAGTCAACAATTCTATATAAGTTATATACTTATGCTTGCGTATAAATATACCATGATCGCAAACGGCGGATTTATTATCCATGCGTCTACTGCTGTTTTCGGCAGTGACTGTATATGCTTTTGCGGGCTTTCCGGCGCAGGAAAAAGCACCCAAACTTCTCTTTGGGAAAAACACTTAAAAACTTGGTCTATGAATTACGACCAGCCGTGTATACTCCGTCACGGCAGCGAATACTTGGTGCATGGCTCACCTTGGAGCGGTAAGGAGCATATGTTCCGCAACTGTTTTTCACCGCTTAAAGCTATTGTATTTGTGCAGCAATCGCCGGTCAACAGCGTGGAGCGGCTTACAAAGGCAGAGGCGTTTTCCTTGCTGTATCTTAACAATTATGTATACCCGATTTCAGAGAATTGTGAGCAAAAATATACTGAGAATATTCATTCTGTTACAGAACACACTCCTGTTTACAGGCTTAACTGTACTATTTCCGAGGATGCAGTTGAGGTGTTATATAAAGCATTATACAAAAATGATTATCATAAAGAAAAGAAGGTTGTAAATATGACTTATTCGACAAAAACTTGTTTTGAAATGAAAAATATCGCAGGTGATTTTCTGCTGATCCCCAGAGGCAACAGCGCAATTGATTACAGTGCCGTGCTGGTACTGAATGAAACCGGTGCTTTTTTATGGAGAGAAATGAGAACTCCGGTAACAATTTCCGATCTTGTAAAAAAGCTTGTGGATAAATTTTCACCGAGTGTCGAGCAAGCACAAACGGATGTTGAAAGATTTATAGATAAAATGCTTGAAAACGAGCTTATCGACGTTCATGAATAACAACACAGAGCATCCTGCAGTCACTCTCGGCGATAAGCATAACGGCGGCAGAGCAGTAACGCTTAAATATCTTGATGACGGAACCCCCGTAATACGCAAGCCGCGCAATGCCAAAACAGAGCAGGCTTTTAACGAGC
>JAEEHZ010000218.1 GCA_016281115.1 Clostridiaceae bacterium
AGGCGCTCCTTTTCGCTTTAATTACCGTAAATGTTTCTCCGCGAGAATTAAAGTATAAAAAGCCGAAAGCGTTGACTCGAAATTGCCCGTCGAGGCTCCCAACCAAAAAAATATCCTCTCGCAACAGCGGGAGGATATTTTTTTGGTCGGAGTGACAGGATTCGAACCTGCGGCATCTTGGTCCCAAACCAAGTGCGCTACCAACTGCGCTACACCCCGATAAAACGACTGTGATATTTTAACATAAATAAAAGATTTTGTCAATCTGAGCAAACCACCGACAAAAAATCGTCGTGCCCCCCTTTTTTACAATGTTGACAAAAAATCGCCTTTTTAGCGCCTAAACACTTGCAAAACGCAGTTAAATGTGGTAAAATTAAGTCAAATATTATTGAAAATATCGAAAGAGGGGCGTTTTATGAAAAAAAGAATTGTTTTGACTACTTTGTTGTTCGTTTTTCTCGCCTGCATCCTTTCGGCGCACGCTTTTGCGGCAACGGTGGCTTCCGGCTTTTGCGGGGACTTAGAAGAAAACGACGGACATAACGTTATTTGGGTTCTTGACGACAGCGGAACTCTTACTATAAGCGGAAATGGAAATATGAGTAATTTTACTTCTGATTACGATGTGCCATGGTATTCTTTTTGTAGTAACATTATTGAAGTAAACATTTTATCAGGCATAAAAAGTCTCGGAAAAAATGCTTTTAGTAATTGCTCAAATCTTATAAGAGTTACTATTCCTGACGGCTTGCAAAGTATAGGATACTATGCGTTCTCTGGTTGCACCAGCCTAAAAAGCGTTTACATTACTGATCTGAAAGCATGGTGCAATATTAAATTTGGAAATTCTAATTCAAATCCGCTATATTATGCGCACAATCTCTATTTGAACGATCAACCTGTTGTAAATCTTGTTATCCCCGACGGCGTGACGAGCATTGGAAACAGAGCATTCTCCGGTTGTAGTAGTATTACGAGCGTAACAGTTCCAAACAGCGTAACGATTATCGGAAGCAGCGCATTTGAAAGTTGCGACAATCTTACAAGCGTTTACATTGCAGATTTAGAGGCATGGTGTAAAATTGAGTTTGGCGATTCATATTCAAATCCTCTTTTTTTTGCCAAAAATCTTTTCTTAAACGATGAACTTGTCGTTGAACTTATAATACCGAAAAGTGTAACAAGTATTAAAAAATATGCTTTTTATAATTGTAATTGTAATAGTGCTACAATTCACGACGGTGTAACGAGTATAGGAAAATATGCGTTTTGTAATTGTACTAATCTAACGAGTATAACTTTGCCCGACAGTATAACAAGTATTGGAAACTGGGCGTTTAGTGGAAGCAGCTTAAAAAGTATAATAATTTCCGAAGGTATTACGTCTATCGGTGAAAATGCGTTCTTATTATGTAGCAGTTTAACAGATATTACTATCCCTAGTAGTATAAACAATATTGGTATTAATGCGTTTTCATCTTGTAATAGTTTAGAAAGAGTTAACATTAACGATTTGGAGGCATGGTGTAAAATTGAGTTTGGAAGCCAAGATTCAAATCCTCTTTGTTATGCCAAAAGTCTTTTCTTAAACGATGAACTCGTTATTGATCTTGTAATTCCAAAAAGTGTAACCATTATTAATCAAAATGCTTTTTGTGGTTGCAATTTCAAGAGTGTAAAAATGCTCGACAACGTGTTAAAAATCGAACATGGTGCATTTATGGAATGTAGAAGTCTTACAAGCATAGCTATTCCTGACAGTATTACAAGCGTTGGATATAATGCTTTTACTAATTGTGACAGTCTTTCAATCGTTTCGTATGAGGGAAGCGAACAAGAATGGAACAATATTGAAATAGGTGAATTCAATGAATGTTTTACAAACGCTAAGCGATATTACAAAGTAATTTTAGATCCAAGTTATTGTGGAAATCCAAACGTAAATAACGGAAAAAAAGTTACTTGGACGTTTGATGATGGAATTCTAACCATAAGTGGAAATGGAGAAATTGGTAATTTTACTTCATCTAGTATACCATGGTATTCTCATCGGGGCGAAATAGTTAATGTTATTATTTCTCCAGGTGTAACAAGCATTGGAACCTATTCATTTTACAATTGCACTAGTCTTACGAAAATAACAATTCCTTATAGTGTGACGAGTATTGGAAACGCAGCGTTTGCAAATTGCAGCAAGCTTATGAATGTAACTATTGCCGATAGAGTGACAAGTATAGGGAACGATGCATTTATAAATTGTACTAGACTTGCAAACGTTTATGTTAACGATTTGGAAGTGTGGTGTAAAATTGCTTTCGGAAATGAATATTCAAATCCTCTTCGGTATGCGCAAAATCTTTATTTGAATGGGTCAAAGGTCGAAAAGCTGAGAATTCCAGACACCGTGCAATCTCTACCAAAATATATTTTCTATGAAGTTCGCAATTTGAAAACCGTTTTTGTCCCAAAGTCTCTTACGAGTATTGCCGCAAACGCCTTTGCCGATTGCAGCAATATTGAAAAAGTTTTTTATGAAGGTAGCGAAGAAGAGTGGAGCAGAGTTGAAATTTCAGGTAAAGGCAATGAGTATCTCATAAACGCAGAACTGCTTTTCAATACTAATTTTGAAGATTACTTCGGAACGAGTGCCTGCCGCATCGGCGACATTTCGGTTAAAGATTCCGGAGGAAACCCGCTTGGCGCAATCCCGCATGGCGAATTTCTCGTAACCGTTCCTGTTACGAACAAGGTTGACATGGAGACCTTCACCGTCATGGTGGCAAGCTATACCTCAAACGGACGTTTCAAAAATTTGACGTGGTTCACGTTCCGCAACCTCCACGCCGATGTCACGGTCGAAGTTACGCTTCCCGTCGATAACATGCAAGGCGATGTCGCGGTACTCCGCGCTTTCGTCGTAAACTCGCTCCAAAACATTTCGCCCCTCGGCAACGCCGTTTCTTTCGGTAGCACGTCATAAAAAACAAAAAACAACCCCCGACGTTTCGTCGGGGATTTTTATATCTTTATTTTCAGTATGTTTATCGCCTCGAGAAGCGCATTCGGCGTCATTTCGGGAAGTCCGTGCTTTGCGCAGAATTCCTTTCGCATCTGCGCGCTCGCCGTTTTTCCGCATAAACCGCAAGCATATAAATCCGCTTTCGTGTATGGACGGAAATCACCGCTTTTTTCACCGCTCTGCGAACAGATAACACCGAATTTTGAAAACAAATCGGCAAGAGTTTTTGCGTCAAGCCCCTCAATTCCGAGAATTCCCGCTTTTGACGGCTGTTTTTTTCTCGGCTCCTTGCCCGAAAGGGCGGGGGAATATATGTTTGTAACCTTGTCCTTCGGTAAAATTCCTTTGAGCTTGTTTCTTATAACAAAGCCCGCGGGGTCGCTGTCCGTAAGGATGATGAGCCCGCGCTCGTTTGCGATTTTTTTGAACAGGGAACACTTTTCGGCGCTTGAAAAAATTGAAAAGCCGTTTGTCGTGAAAATATCGGCGTCAAGCAGCGACGCAAGCTTTATTTTGTCGTATTTTCCTTCGACAAGCACCGCCTGCCGTATTTTGA
>JAEEHZ010000219.1 GCA_016281115.1 Clostridiaceae bacterium
AGCGAGTCCAAAGCCGTGATTGCAATCGGTGAAGGCTGCAAGCTGATGCTCGAGCATATGGCACTGGAAGTCTGTTACTTTTCCGAGCTTTAATATACCGTTTTCAGCCATTGCCGCTGCCCAAATCAGCTCACTGCGTATAAATTTGTCATCGGGATTTTTGAGAGTCAATCGCATATTCCTAATAACATTACGCATAATCGCTTCGTTTATCTCATCGCTTAGATTCGTTTCACGGGGTGTGCCGAAATAAGTTTCCATACAATGACTAAGTGTATCAAAAGCACCTGAGATAACCTGCTTAAGCGGCATGGTCATTGTATAAGCCGGATCAAGTATTGCAAAATTATAGAACGCGCCCCAAAGCGGCGATTTCATCATCTTCTTGGTATTAGTAATGACGGCGCCGTTGTTCATTTCTGCGCCCGTACCGAATGCCGTAACTACTGCGCCCATTGGGATAAATTTTGTCGGTGCACCGTGTTTTTCGTATTCAAGCGTCCAGATGTCCTCATCGGTAAGTGCCTGCGCCGAGATTATCTTACAGCAGTCTATAACGGAGCCGCCGCCGACAGCAAGTATAAAATCGACACCGTTTTCTTTTGCAAGTTTCGCACCTTCCTGCACCTTTTCATAAGTTGGGTTTGACATAATACCGCTGAATTCAACAATATTCTTTTCGGCGGCTTTGAGTATCTCTACAATTTCATCGTAAATCCCGTTTTTCTTTATCGAACCGCCGCCGTAGGCGAGAAGTACGGTTTTACCGACCTTTTCAAGCTCTGATTTCAGATTTTTTTCGGCGGTTTTCTCACCAAAATACACCGTCACGGGATATCTGTAAGTAAATGCATTCATAGTTTGCTCCTTATTCGTGGATTTTCATGCAGTTTAAAGCCTTTACAAGCTGAGGATCGAAATGATTGATAATTTCGCTGTGACCGAGGTCTTTTTCGCCGATTTTCTTTATCTCGTCGTCGGTAAGCTCAAAATCCCAAATGGAAATGTTTTGCTCCACTCTCTCAATATGAGTGGATTTCGGTAGAATTAAAACACCGCGCTGTACATTCCAGCGAAGTACAACCTGGGCGGCTGACTTGCCGTATCTTGCGCCGATCTCGGTAAGTACCGGGTCGGTAAAGATACCGTGTTTTCCCTCGGCAAGCGGTCCCCACGCCTGCGGTTGTATGCCATATTCTTTCATAAGTGCCAGCGCATCCTCCTGCGCAAAGAAAGGATGAAGCTCTATTTGATTAACAGCAGGTATAACTTCAACATTCTCGCAGAAATTGGCAAGCACAAAAGGATAGAAATTAGACACGCCGACAGCCTTTGTCAGCCCTTCCTTGTATGCTCTTGTGATTCCTCTGTATGCTGCGAAATAGTCACCGAGTGCCTGATGCAGAAGTACAAGGTCAACATATTCCATATCGAGTTTTTTAAGTGAGGTTTTAACTGCGTTATATGCGCCTTCTTCATTCTTTTCATCCTGTACCCAAACCTTTGTTGTAATGAAAAGCTCTTCTCTTGTAACAAGTCCGTCTGCGATAGCCCTTTTTACTGCCTTGCCGAGCGCTTCCTCATTCATATATGCGGCGGCGGTGTCAAGCAGACGGTAACCTGTTTTGATTGCATCGTAAACGACTCTTTCGCACTCTATGGCGTCGGGAATTTGGAACACCCCAAAGCCCTCCAGCGGCATTTTTGCTCCTGTATTTAATGTCAAGTATTTCATTTTTCATTCCTCCGTTTATATTTTAATATTAATAATTTAAATTTTTGACCCAATCTATAACTGTATCCTGTGATGATGCAACCTCGCCGCCTCGTATAGAAAGCGCATCATCGCTTTTGACTGTTGCGCCCTTTGCAAGATTTTCAACTGTCGAAAGACTGTTTGCGCCATTTGAGCTGCCCTCGTGAGAAAAGAACGGGATAATCGTTTTGCCGGAAAAGTCATAGCTTTCAAGGAAGGTCCACATACACATAGGCAAATCATACCACCACACCGGGAAACCGAAGAATACTGTGTCATACTGTGCCATCTGCTCGGGTGTCAGATCTACGTTGATCTCCGGGCGTATGCCGTTGTCGACTTCGTTTTTAGCGCGGTCAGCGGTGTCGTTATAATTTTCAGGATATGTTTCCTTCGCCGTTACACGTACAAGGTCTCCGCCCGTTTCGTCTGCTACCCAATGCGCCATTTTATCAAGATTGCCCGACCAAGAAAAGTAAACGACAAGGATTTTGCTTTCATTTGAGGTCTTATCGGTTACAGGTGTTTCGGTTGCGTCGGTATCAGAATTATCGAGTGCTGTTGTCTGTGCTTCTGCTTTTGATTCTGTACCTGAGTTTTGCGCCTCATTTTCCGGTTTGGCGCATGATGTCAGCGAGAACAGTAAGAGAAATATGAGCAGAAGTGAAATAGTTTTTTTCATTTTGGTTCCCTCCGATATTTAATATTAAGTTTATTAAGCCAATGTGCTATCTTGTCAGGTACGCCGCGCTCAGCATCGGACATTTCAACAGGCAGTCCGGACAGTACATTTGAATTTGGACAAAGCTCCTTAATTGTAGCATAAGTACCACCATCGCTTGAGCCCATGTGAGTGTTAAAGGGAATTATCGTCTTTCCCGAAAAATCGTACTTCTCAAACAGCGTGTATATAATCATCGGGAAGGTGTACCACCACATCGGATAACCGATAAAGATCGTGTCGTAGTCTTTGATCGGCATATCGTTTTTGATTTCAGGTCTTAAGTTTTCGTCATGTTCACGTTTTGCAAGCCTTGCAAGCGAGTTATAATGATTGCGGTCGCTGTCATATGGATTAGCCGGTTCAATCTCGACAATGTCCGCTCCTGTCTGTTTGGCAATTTCCTCTGCCGTCAGCTTTGCTGTACCGTAAACTGAAAAATACAATATGAGTGCTTTTTTCATGTTATGCTCCTTTAATGATAATTAAATTTCGGTAATATTATTTTCCCGATCTCTTAACTAAAATATACCACAATACCGCTTGACTGTCCACTACCAATAAGTTATAATGGTATTACTCAAAGTTATACAGAGGAGGCAAATATGGTCGAAATTTATCTACTGGAACAGCTTGTCGCAGTGGCAGAGAACGGAACGCTTCTGAGCGCATCGGAAAAACTTCATCTTTCTCAGCCGGCACTAAGCCGTTCGATGAAAAAGCTTGAAGAACAGCTGG
>JAEEHZ010000220.1 GCA_016281115.1 Clostridiaceae bacterium
CAATGTCGGGTATATCAGAGGTTAATCCGCTTTGTCCGCACTATGTTTGCCCTAAGTGTAAAAACTCCGAATTTATAACGGACGGCAGTTACGGCTCGGGCTTTGATCTGCCCGAGAAAAATTGCCCCAAATGCGGAACAAAATATCTTCAGGACGGGCATGAAATACCGTTTGAGACGTTTTTGGGCTTTAAAGGCGACAAAACCCCTGATATTGACTTGAACTTTGCAGGAGAATATCAATCGAGCTCACACAGATACACTGAAGATCTGTTCGGCAGAG
Organism: Clostridiaceae bacterium; assembly: GCA_016281115.1. Classification (GTDB taxonomy): domain Bacteria; phylum Bacillota; class Clostridia; order Oscillospirales; family Acutalibacteraceae; genus JAEEHZ01. The sequence continues at coordinate 283 of JAEEHZ010000220.1, forward strand.
ACAATGTTTTTAAAGCAGGAACGATCTCAACAATTGCCGATAAGACCGCAATAGGATTCGTGAAGAAATATGCAGAGGTAGCAAACGCTCACATAGGCAAGGCGGAGCAGTTAAGGCTTGCCCTGGGCTGTACGGGTGTTAAGCGCACAACCGGTCAGCACCCCGGCGGAATGGTAGTTGTGCCTAAGGGTATGGAAATATACGATTTCTGCCCTGTTCAGCACCCTGCAAACGACCAGAAATCAGATAATATAACTACTCATTTCGACTTCCATTCAATTCACGATACAATCTGTAAGCTTGACGAACTTGGTCACGATGTTCCCACAATATATCATTATCTTGAAGAATATACGGGTATCCCCGTAATGGAAGTTTCAATGAGCGACAAAGATGTAATGTCGCTGTTCACGTCAACAGACGCTCTCGGTGTAAAGCCGGAGGACATAGATTCTCTCACGGGCACATTCTCTCTGCCTGAGGTTGGAACGGGATTTGTAAGGCAAATGCTTATAGAAGCACAGCCGAAAACCTTTGCCGATTTGCTGCAAATAGCAGGACTTTCTCACGGAACCGATGTTTGGATAGGCAATGCCCAACAGCTTATTAAAGACAAAACCTGTACCATATCACAGGTTATAGGAACGCGTGACAGCATTATGACCTATTTGCTCCATAAGGGACTGGAACCTCAAATGGCGTTTAAGATCATGGAGATCGTCCGTAAGGGAAAAGCCACAAAGCTTCTCACTAAAGAGCATATTCAGGCAATGGTAGACCATAATGTTCCACAGTGGTATATAGACAGCTGTATGAAGATAAAATATATGTTCCCAAAGGCGCACGCCGCCGCATATATGATATCCACACTGCGCCTGGGGTGGTATAAAGTGCATAAGCCCGTAGAATATTATGCCGCTTATTTCACGGTGCGCAGCGAGGGCATAAGCGCGGAAGTAGTGCAGAAAGGCAGACAAAGCGTTAAAGCCCGAATGAAAGCGATAGAGCAAATGGGTTACGAGGCAAGCGCAAAGGACAAGCAGGAAAGCTCTATTTTGCAGATAGTAAACGAAATGATGGCAAGAGGAATAAACTTTTTGCCGATAGATATTTTTAAAAGCAAGGCAAGAAAATTTGTTGTAGAGGACGGCGGCATACGACTTCCTTTCTCGACGATCGACGGCTTGGGCGAAATGGTTGCCGACAGGCTGGAAAACTGCGTTAAAGAGCAGGATATCATATCCATAGAAGATATTGTCAGCTATACAAAGGTTTCAAAAACCTTACTGGATAAAATGAAAGAGCTTAATGTATTCGGAGATTTGCCGGCAGAAAGCCAGATTTCTATGTTTTGATACATAAAAAGAAGGAGGTAGCGAAACAAAATTTAAGTAATGTTGTTTTGCGCGTATATGGATAAGTCAAGGTTAAAAAACTATTTACTGTTGTTGCTTGCCGCCGCAGGTGTGATACTTTGCCTGATGAATTTCAATATCATATGGAAGATACTTGAAAGGGTAGTTGCCGTTTTAACACCGTTTACAGTGGGACTTATTATAGCTTATGTTGTAAATATGCCATATAGTTGGCTTTATCACAGAGCTTTTGCGGCAATGGGAGATGCCCCCGGCGTAAGGAGAAAAGTAAAAAAAGCGTTGTCGCTTATACTTGCATTCGCTTTGTTTATCAGCATAATAGCCATAATCATAGGCATAGTTGTGCCTGAGCTTTCTAAAAGCTTTGCAGTTTTGCAGAGCAATATAGACACCTATATACAGGAAGTGGACACAATAATTGAAAAAGGCCTGAGCCTTGTGGGATATCAATACAGCGATCGCTCAGATCTGCTGAAACCGCTTAACGACTTTGCCAAGTTTATAGGCTCAAACAATTTTACGGAGCTTCTCTCTAAAATGGGAAAGAGCATCTTCCCACACATTTACGATATAACAATGAATATATCAACAGGTATTTATAACGGTATAATCAGCATTGTTGTGTCTGTTTATCTGCTTGCCTCTAAAGAAAGACTTTTGTGTCAGACAAAGAAAATACTCTGTGCGTTCCTGAAAGAAAAACGTTTAAAATATATTATCAGAATCGCAAGAACATCTAACGAGATGATAAGCAAATTTATTTGCGCAAAGGTCGTAGACTCTGCGATAATCGGCGTTTTGTGCTTTATATTGCTTTCAATATTCAATATCGACTTTGCAGGTCTTATCGCCGCAATTGTGGGTATTGCAAATATAATCCCGTTTTTCGGTCCCATTGTCGGCGGTGTTGCAGGCACGATACTTTTACTCCTTGTTCACCCAATACAGGCGTTGTGGTTTATTTTGATAGTGCTTGCTCTCCAGCAGATAGACGGTAATATAATCGGACCCAAGATCCTCGGCGATTCTGTCGGAATGGACGGATTTTGGATAATGTTCGGTGTGCTTATCGGCGGAGGCTTGTTCGGATTTATGGGTATGATTTTGGGCGTACCTGTTCTTGCCGTAATATACCTGTTTTTCGGAGAGCACGTTAATAATAAGCTTAGCAACAAGAACTGCGTTGTTAACACACACACAATTGATTACGACGGCGAAGAAATAAGAACCTCACCTGAAGAAAAGGAAAGCATATTTGCCGCGTTGTTCAGAAAAAACCGTAAAAAATCAAAAAATAAAAAAGAATTAACAAAAAATTGAAAAAAAGTATTCCATTTTCGTTCAAAGTGTGATACAATTCAGTTGTGAACAGAGCCCTGTTCGCAGACTTTGGAAACAGGAGGCACAAAATTATGAAAATCAGTATTACCGGAAGAAAAGTAAACCTTAAAAACAATTTCAAAGAGAGAGTAGAGAAAAAGCTTGCTAAATTTGACCGTATGTTCGGAGATGACGCAGAGGCTCAGGTAACGGTAACACTTGAAAAAAACCGTCAAACAGTAGAGGTTACTATAAATAACAACGGTATGATCTATCGTGCGGAGAACACCGCCCCCGAGATGAACGACGCACTTGACCAGGTTGTTTATCTTTTAGGCAGACAGATCCGCCGCAACAAGACCCGCCTTGAGAAACGCTTAAAAACAGGCTCTATCGAAGAGTATCTCGTTGGCGAACCCGAGCTTGAAGATGTTGAAGAAGAGCTCGAATATGATATAGTAAGAAAGAAAGAGATCCCCGTTAAACCTCTTACAGTTGACGAAGCAGTTCTTCAAATGAACATGATAGGACACAAATTCTATATGTTCACCAATGCCGAGACAGGCGACATTAACGTTGTTTATGAGCGTAATGACGGCAAATACGGCTTGCTTGAGCCAAAAGAAGGCTGATAAAGCGACTGAAAGCATAACATAATAATTATTATCGGCGCCGAGAGCAGGATTCGCTTTCGGCGCCTTTTGATTGTGTGAAACAAAAGCCTTCTTCTCGGGGGAAGGCTAATCTGCTAATACAGCAAAAAATGACAGAATTACCTTGCCGAGAACGAAGCGGGGGGCTCTCGTCCACCCAGCGGGGGGCGGCAGCCCCCCGGGTGGTCGCGAAAGGGGGTTTCCAAAGGGGGAAACAGCCGACGGGTTTCCCCATTTGGTGTCCTTTGCCTACTTTCTCACACGGGAAAGTAAGTGCATGCCCGGCATTAGGGCGAAACGTGTTATTATACATAACCAAAAAATAGGCTTCAAATGTTCAATGTCAAGGTACAATCCCTCAATCAGCCGCGCTGGCAGCTCCCCTTTACGCAAGGGAGGCTTTTCAATATGACATTCCTTTAGTTGCCGACATTACTCCAAAGAAGAAACAAAAATAAGGACAGCCTCTTATTTGAAGCTGTCCTGAAATGTTTTAAAGATAAATTTTAATTAACCGTTTGCAGCGGCTTTTTTGTCTTTGTGGTTTTGCCATGCAACCCACAAAGGACCTGCAATGCAGTTTGAGCTGTAGCAGCCGTATACAACGCCGAGCATCATCGGAAGTGCGAAAGATCTTACTGACTCAATACCCATAGCTATTGAAACAACAAGAACGGTTCCGATAGCCATAATGGTTGTCAAGGAAGTAAATATCGTACGTTTGAGCATCTGATTTGCACTCTTGTTGAATACTTCTGCGTTTGTGGCGTGTTTGCCCATTATTCTGCGGTTTTCTCTTACACGGTCGTATATAACGATAGTGTCGTTTATTGAGTAACCGAGGATCATAAGAATAACAGCCATAAAGTTACTGTCTATCGGCAAACGGAGAATAACAAACGTGAAGTAAACGATTACTATATCCTGGCAAAGTGCTACCAAAGCCATACAGCCGGCTGAAAGACCGCCGATCTTTTTAAATCTGATAGCAACATATATAACGATTATAACAGCAGCTATTGCGATAGCGCACAAACACTTGAGGAAGAACATAAGACCCATTGTAGGCTCAACCGATGAGGATTCGCTGAGAGTAAATTTGTTATCGGCGTACTTTTCCTGAAGTTTTGTGGTTATTTCTTTTTGACCCTCGGGGGTGATAGTATCGTCACCGGGTAATTGCAGAGAAAGAACATTGCCGTTGCCTGCAAAGTTTTTAGAGAGAGTCATTGTAATTCTGTCGTCGGTGATCTCTTGTGCAAAAGATTTCAGTTCGTTTTCTTCTATATCTCCCTGATAGTTGTAGGAAAGGATCGTACCGCCTGTGAATTGGATATCAAGATGAGCTCCGAAAACGATATTGCAAATTATACCTATTAATATTACTGCAGCGGAAATGCAAACATATTTTTTAACATTCTCCGCAAATTTGATATGGGTAATTTTCATTATTTTTTACCTCCCCAAAGCCAATTTTTACGGAGACCTTTTATTCCCGCGCAAGCCTTAAACATAGCTCTTCCGCAAAGAACGCTCATAATGAAGTTCGAAATTACACCCATGAGAAGTGTGTAACCGAATGAATATACGGCGCCTGTTGTAGAAAGACCGAATATAGCGGAAAGTATGTTTGAAGGACCGAACACAAGCATAAGGATAACGGATACTATAACGATCGTCATATTACCGTCGATGATAGCCCAGAAGCTGTTTTGGCAGCCCTTATAAACTGCTCTCTCAAGGCTCTTGCCCGAGCGTATCTCTTCTTTGATTCTTTCTGCCGTAATGATATTAGCGTCACAGCCCATACCTATTGAAAGTATAAGACCTGCAATACCGGGCAATGTCATTGTAAAGCTGTTGAATATGTTGAAAAATCCCGATATTGTCGCTACTGTCAGTGCCATTTGTCCGCAAAGGGCAATAGAAGCTATAAAGCCCGAAAGTCTGTAGAAGATGATAAGGAACAAAATAACAAGTATCATAGCGATAGTTCCCGCAATTGCCATAGATGAAAGCGATGATGAACCGAGTGTCGGGCTGATTGCACCGAAGCTTACTGTCTCAAGCTTAAAGGGAAGCGCACCTGCGTTTATCTTTGTTGCAAGGTCGTTTGCTTCTTCTGCGGAAAAATCGCCTGTTATCTGAGCTTTACCGTCTGTTATAACGCTGTTAACTGTCGGAGATGAAATACAAACCTCGTCCATCCAGATAGACAAGGGCTGATTTAATTGTTGCTCGGTAGCTTTTGCAAAAGCTGCTTTGCCTGTGTCGTTCATTTCGAGTGAAACAACATAATTACCCTTTTCGTCAACGGCGGCAAGTGCTTTTGCGACCATAGAGCCGTCTACAAGCGTTTCGCTCTCATATGTTGTGCCTGCCTTAAAGGTAAGCTTAGCTGTTGCTGATATTTCCTGAATCGCAGATTCGGGGTTGAATTCTTTTTCGTCCTCTTTCCAAGGATATCTAACAATTATTCTGCCGTTTGACGCGTCGGCATATAATTCATAGTCTGTAATGTTTTTTGCTACAAGACGTGTTTCGATTATAGACTTTGCAGACTCTATCTCGTTGGCATCCGCCTGATAATCTTCGCCGGGCTTAAACGTAGCCTCAACGCCGCCTTTGATGTCAATTCCCCATCTTATATCGCCTATACCCTTAACTACGGGAGTTTGGTTGTCGCCTGTACGTGAGTAAACGCCCACTATAGACAAAACGCTGAATACAGCAATGGCGATAGCAAGTATGAAGAAAAGTGATTTTGGGATTCTCTTCATTCTTTATTAACCTCCGTTAATTTAATAACTGGCCGGGGCGCATACGCCCTCATAAGACCATAACGGAACAATTATAAGTTTTTTTTAATTAAAAGTCAATAATTAAAGTGATATTTAATACCAAATTGATTATTTTTTGACTTTTATTTTACACATAAACGCCGCAAACAATGCAACAACGCCTTTGATAAACCTCACACATACAGAAAAAACACCTTGCGGAACTAAAAATTGCCCCGAAAGGTGTTTTTATAATATACTTAAAAATTATGCTTTGTTTACCGAGCCGAAGAGCTCCATTTTTTCCTTTACTGTCTCTTTTATGGCTTCTACGCCGGGAGCCAGTACCTTACGCGGGTCAAAACCCTTACCCTCTAAGTCTTTTCCTGCTTCGATATATTTTCTTACAGCGGCTGTAAAAGCAAGCTGACATTCGGTGTTAACATTTATTTTGGAAACGCCGAGATCGATTGCCTTTTTGATCATATCTGCCGGTATTCCCGTGCCGCCGTGAAGAACGAGAGGCATTTTTCCCGTAAGCTTTTGAATGGCGTCGAGAGTCTCAAAGCTTAAGCCCTGCCAGTTTGCGGGATATTTTCCGTGAATGTTGCCTATACCTGCGGCAAGCATCGTAACGCCGAGATCGGCGATCATTTTACATTCCTCGGGGTCGGCACATTCGCCTGCGCCGATAACGCCGTCTTCTTCGCCGCCTATTGCGCCTACTTCCGCCTCAAGAGAGAGGTTTTTCTCTTCGCATATTTTTATAAGTTCTTTTGTCTTTTGTATGTTTTCTTCAATAGGGTAATGAGAGCCGTCAAACATAATGGAGCTGAAGCCTGCTTCTATGCAAGCCAAGGCGCCTTCGTAGCTTCCGTGGTCAAGATGAAGCGCAACGGGAACTGTTATCCCGAGTCCTTCTATCATACCGTTTACCATACCTACGATGGTTTTATATCCGCACATATATTTGCCTGCGCCCTCCGATACACCCAGTATAACAGGTGAGTTGAGCTCTTGGGCAGTTTGCAGAATTGCTTTTGTCCACTCTAAGTTATTAATGTTGAATTGACCTACCGCGTAGTGTCCTTCCTTTGCTTTTGTAAGCATTTCTTTTGCGTTAACAAGAGGCATTTAAATTCATCTCCGATAATATATTTTCCTGCTTTTTTCACAGAACACAACAATTATACACCATAAATAGGAAAATATAAAGGGGTTTGGGAAAATAATGCTGTTTTTTGCAAACGAAATTATTTTTACCTTTCCACGCACCTCATTACAATAACGGTCATATCGTCGTCACGGTCCGAGCATCTCGAAAGTGCGTCCTGTATTATTTTTTCTGCAAGCTCTTTAACGTCAAATTCGTTAATTGATTTCAGTTTTGATTCAAGCCATCCGTCTCCGCTTGATATAACGCCGTCCGATACCATAATTATACAATCCTGAACGTTTGCGTTAAACTCCTTCTTTGCGAAGCTGATATTACGTAATATTCCGGCGGGCAAAGAAGGCGTTTCTATTTTAATGACATTGCCGCCCCGTTTAATATAGGTCATGGGTGCGCCTGCTTTAAGAAACTCCATATTGCCCGTAAACATATCAAAAACACTTACGTCAAGTGTAGCAAGCGATTCTTCGTCAGATTTGATAATAAGTGCGGAATTAACAATATTAAGGCTGCAATCAAGGCTTAATCCCGCTTTTACAAGCTTTGTCAAGATCCCTGTTGCCATATTTCCGTCAACGGCGGCGCGTCCGCCTGTTCCCATTCCGTCGCTTATAACGCTTATGAATCTGCCCATGCCATCCGTAAAGTAATTAAAGCTGTCGCCGCACAGTGTACCGTTTCCGCTTGTGTGTTGGCTTGTCCCTATTTGCAGATCGTACACGGGCTTTTCGTTAAATTGTATACGGCATCTGTCGGGGGCATAGCTTATGCACGGAGCGTCCATTTTTCTGCCGCAGGCACCGGATACTGCTTTAATAAGATCCGAGCGTTTTATTTGTCTTTTTTCGTTATCCGAAATTATCACTTCTACACACATCCTGTTATATTTATTTACTCTGCACGCCACATCAATGGGAACAAAGCCTTCAAGCTTGAAAACCGCCGATACTCTTTCGGCACATTCGGCGTCAAAGTATTCATAATCTTTAAATTCGTTTGATAGGTCGCTTAAAATACCGCTTAAGCCTTTAAATTCGTCGGAAACAAGGCTTTTTACTTCGTTAATTTCCTTGTCGGCAACGCTGTAAGCGGCACACAACTTGTAGCAATCCGTAATAGCCGAAGCCATCTCCTGTTTTTTGCAGCATTTTTTGGGATAAAAATTGTCTATATCTTCTTCCGTTACGGTTTTTTTATCGGAAAGCAGCTTGTTGATATCGTCAAAATCTGTGTCATCTAAAGGTGTGTTCTTTTCCCAACAATAGGTTTTAAGTCCACAGCTCGTGCAAACGCGTTCCGATGCTTTTGAGTAAATATTATCTTTCTCGGGTGCGTACACCGTGTGAAGCTTTTTGCTTATCGCATTTACCGAGTCAGACACATCGGATATAGCTTTAGAGGCGTAATCGAGCCGCATAATAACGCATTGCCTGAGTCCTTCGGCTTTGTTATCGTTTATGGGCGCTGTAAACAGAGCGGTAATACCGTTTGTAAAGCTTTGCGGAACAAGCATAAAGACGGAGGCGGCTATAAGAATTTCATAAAACACAGTTAAAGCCTGTTCTCCCTGTGTCGCCTGCAAAAGAACGATTATGCTGCTGAGCAAAAAAGATATGCTCACCGCTATTTTGCCTACCGATGACATAAGTCCGCCGAGCAGTCCTCCAAAAGCGTAAGCCGCTCCCAAAAAGCTGTATTGCGGCATAGAAAGACCGAAAACAACGCCTGTTGCTGCGCCTGTTATGCAGCCGCCTGCAATCCCTCCGTAGCGTGAACATACTATTACAAGCAAAACGGCAAGTATCCTTCCTACCGAAAGTCCCGCGATGCTCAACCGCCCGAAAGAGAGCAGTATAATACAGCCCGTCATAGATAAACACGCAAGCTCCTGCTGAGATAAACTTGCAATGCCCTTGGTTCCCGCGCACAAAACTATTGTTTTTGTGAAAAAATAAGAGCTTGTTGCCGCAAGCAGCGATTCCGTAAGATATTTTACAATATCCGATGCGTCAAATCCCACTGCAAACGACATTATAAGCCCTGTTGAAATTAGCGGAATGAATGCGATAACGGGAGCGAAAAATTTTCTTTTGGAAAAATTATCAATTTCGCTGAAGACCCATCTCAACGCGATTGCTGAAAGAACGGCGGCGATATATCTGTATCCGCTTATTCCCGAAAACAAAAACGCGCCCGCAATCGTGCCCAAAGCCCCCCACAAAAGACTTTGATAAGGAACAGACGCCACAAAAGCGACGCCGAAAGGCGCAAATTGTCCGAAAACGGAACTGTTTGATATAATAAGTCCCAATGCAGTGTATGTAATATTGATAAGAAGTTTTTGAACTGATTTATTTTCGAGAGCTTTGTTAGCGGATTGGTTTATTGATTCTGTTTTTTCTTTTGGCATCACAGCGCTTTTCATTTTTATACATCCCTTTGTGTTAAATTGTATAAACATATTAACGCCGCTTTTGCGAATATATTGTCAAAATAATGTTTAAAAAATAAATTTTCTTTGAATAAAAACACATTTTAAAATAGTAAAAATATGGCTTAAATACTAAAATTTTTGCATTGTAAACAAATTTGCCGCCGTGCTATAATAAGTCAACCGAGAAATCGGAAATACAGTTTTTACGGAGGAACGATTATGAGAAAAACAAGTAAATTTTTGGCTTTGCTTTTGTCCGTGTTGCTTGTGAGCGCGCTCGTTTCAACATCGGCGTTTGCATATACGGGTGATGGCGTTAAGTCAAAAGCGATCTACACCAAAGCTTTGGCAGAGGAAGATGAACAACTGCCCGATACGGACAATAAAGACTCATCCGATACAGGTGAAAATACCGAATCCGACGCACAGGAAGCGCCCGATACCGAATCGGAAAACACAACAGATTCATCATTGCCCGACGATACCGAGGCAAGTGATAATTTAGATTCGGAGGCAGAGTCTGACACAGCCGATAATTCGGACACAGAAACAGATACGGGTAACCCCCCCGACGAGCAAAGTGACAGCGAAGAGCCTGCACAGTCCGACACAGAACAACCCGAAACATCCGATAGCGAAGAACCGGAAACATCCGATACCGAAAAGGAATCAGAGCTTTGCGGCGACGCGAACTGTGACGGCGAGATAGATATGCAGGACGTAGTTCTCATTCAAAAATATCTCGCAAAGCTTTCAGATCTTGAGGGTGCTGCGCTCAAAAACGCCGACACAACAGGAGACGGCGAAGTAGACCTGCTTGATGTTACAACATTACAGCGTTATATAGCAAAACTTATAGAAAGCCTGCCTTGCTCAGATGTCGAAGATGAAACAGACACGGAAAAACAATCGGATACCGAGCCTGCAAGCGATACAGAATCGGAAAACGAAAACAGCGATGTTGAAAATACAGATTCCGAACAAACGGATACAGAATCTGCTACAGATACAGAGCAGCTTGATACCGAAACAGAATCCGACGCACAATCAGACACAGAGAATACAGAGTCTGATACACAGCCTGACACAGAGACCGAGACCGAGTCTGATTCTCAGCCCGATACCGAGAATACGGAATCCGATGCTCAGCCCGACACCGAAACAGAGGACGACAACCAATCCGACAGCGACACACGTGTTTACATTCAGTTGGGCACAGACGTTGAATGGGAAAACGTTTACGCTTACGTTACCGTAGACGGTGAAGAAACTCAGATTGAGATCACAAAAGCCGAAGAGGGAGAAGGCGCTTATTACATTGACCTTTCGGAATATGCAGATGCGGCTTCCTTAAGGATAACAAACGGAGAAGATGAATACGTAATAGCCGATATCAAGCTCGGAGAAACGTATAACATAACCGCGGATATGCTCACAAGACCCGAATAAAACAACACAAAATGCCATTGTTTTTACAAAGCAAGGTCAAGCTACCAAAAAGGGTGGCTTGACCTTGCTGTTTTTGCAGAAATGTTTATTTGTGACGTACATATTGATTTAAAAGGTTTTTTGTAGTAGAATTATGCTTGCATACAGTTAATAGTATTATAGTATTCGATAGGCTTTTGCAGAAATACCTATAAAACGAAGTGGCTTTATTTTTTATATCGGAGGCTGAATTATGGCTGACATCAAAAAGGTTGCCCGAAGATTTTTGGAATTCGCAGTAACACATAAGCTGATAACAGCGGCTGTTATAAATCTTTTAATATTGGTTTTATCTTTTGTTGTATCTTTCCCGAAATATGCAATGTTTGATGAATGGGCGTGTTCACTTGATTTCGCCAACAACCGCATTGAAACACATTTCATGAACTTTTTTATAGCGAAGTTTTTTTGTATAATACAACAATTTTTCTCAAATACTAATACATATACAGTTTGCTTAATCTTATTCTCTTATCTGTCTTATTGCGTTATTCAATATATTTTTATCAGTAAGTATGGCTTTAAAGGTCTTTGTGTATCTACTCTGCTGTGTGCGGCTTTTGCGCCTTGCAACTACTGTATAATTAATTTTACAACTGCTGCTGCGGCGCTTACTGTTTCAGGATTTTTACTGTTAATTAATTTGATCAATGATAAAAAGCTTTCCGTTTTAAAAAGCGCTTTATGTGTTTTGCTTATAATTACAGGCTTTTCGCTGAGAAAACAGTTGTTTTTTGTAGGACTTTTTTCGTTTTTGGTTTATATTTTTATAAATGTTATAGTTGATAAATGGAGCAAAGAGTCAAGCATTACAGTTAATTTAAAAACAGTAATTAAGGCAATGTTCGGCAAAAGATTCTTAGCGTTTACATTATGTATTGTTATAGCCTTTTTTTCCGTTTACACAATATCTGACCGCATATATTACAGCACTCCCGGCGAGCAGCTTCAAAAAAATTTCAATTCGATACGTTCTGCCATTTATGACTATAATTTACCTTCTTATGAGTACAGTAAAGAAGCCTTTTCCGAAATTAATTACTCAGAAACCGAATACCGTATGATATTGAGTTGGTATTTGGACGTAGACGGTGCTCAATCAATTGAAAAGTTAAAAGAACTGCGCGATGTTATTCGCACAGAAGAACCCAGATCTATTAAATATGTACCCAAAAAGATATTACTTGATGAATTAAATAATATAAAAGAGCTAAATCAATCCGGTATATTCTTTGTTGTTATGGCCGTTACAATATTGGCTTCTTTTATATTGTTAAAAGGTAAATATAAATTATTTTCGGTTGCGTTTGCGTTTATTGCCGCTGTATTTTACTTTTATCTGTATTATACAGGCAGATATCCCTTCAGAGCGGTGCTTCCGGTAATACTGTTCGCGGTTATTTTTGCTTTGATTAAAATGTGTGAACATATAAGGGCAAATGACAATCGCAGAACCCTCCGTAGGACGATACTGTCATTCGTTTTCATTGCCGCTATATTTGGATTATACTTTAATACAGTTTATTTAAGCACGTATAACACAACTTATTATGAAGACGGTAAAACATTTTATAATCCCGATTTGCTGGAAAAATATACGCAAGAAACCGAATGTGAATATATGTGCGGAGTATCAGCGTCATTTAAAATGCGGTTTGGAGAAGAATCTTTCATAAATCCTTTTTTAAAACGCTCAAATGACGAGGAATTTTGCAAGTTGTTAACTGTTGATGCGACTTATATTCACACGAATTATTACGACAACAAACTAAAAAAATTTGGTATTGCAAATCCATACCGAGACATTGTAAATAACGATTCTCTTTGTTTTATTGATGACAGCGCCAGCCCACAGATAGATATGCTCTGCGAATATGCGCACAAATGGTATTACAGCCAATATTCCGCGGTGGAGGCGGATAAAATCACAAATATAGGAAATTTTGTTATTTATAAATTGCATACGGTAAATTAATAAAACAAATATCGAAGCTCAATGTGCGGCTGTTATATTCGCCGTGTATTGAGCTTTAAGTTAGTGGCAGATCACGTTATTTACGTTTTTTTATTTATAAGACAAATAAAAACAATTAATTTGGATTATAACGGTATATTATTATTGAAAGAATGCTTTAAATTTGTTATAATCGTGCTGATTGATGATAATATTGGTGTTTATCGGTTGGTGATATTATGAGAACAAGAAAACAAAGCCGCGGAAATAAAAACATTGTCGGCGTAAGGGTAGAAGCAATTAGAAAAAGTAAAGATATGAAGCAAAAAGAGCTTTTGGCACAATTGCAGGTAAAGGGTGTAGATATGAACACCTCGGGGCTTTCAAAACTTGAAGGGCAGTTTCGAAGCGTAAGCGATATAGAGCTTAAAGCGCTTTCCGAGATACTTGAAACCCCCGTGGAATATTTGCTGGGGATGAATGATAAACAGAAACGTATCTGATACTAATTGGCAGAGAGGTGCGCAATGGAATTTTTATCATCGGTGATATCGTCACTGAATGAATATAAAGCGCTTTATAAAGCAATAAAATTAAACAAAATCACCGCCGTAAGCGGAACATCGAGTGTTCACAAAGCCAATATAGTGTCTTCGCTTTGTAAAGATTTCGGCACTGGCGCAATCATAATTACGGGCGACGAAACCGAGGCAAACACACTTTGCTCAGATATAAAGGCAATGGGTGTGGATGCCGAGTTCTATCCCGTGAGAGATTTTGTTTTGAGAGAGACTGTGGGCGCGTCGCGCGAGTATGAGCATCAAAGGCTGAAGGCATTGTCGCTTATAAAAAACGGCAAGGGCAAACCTTATGTAATAGTTACGTGCGTAGACGCGTTTTGTCAGTATACTATACCGCCGTCGGTACTTCACAATGCGTCGGTTACATTAAAAGCCGAGCTTAACATATCGCCCGAGGAGCTTGTAAGGGCGCTTGTTTTAAACGGTTACGAAGCCTGCGAGACCGTAGAAGGCCCCGGTCAGTTTGCCCACAGAGGCGGAATAGTTGATATTTTTGTGCCGGACTGCGAAAACCCCGTAAGAGTTGAATTTTGGGGCGACGAGATAGATTCTATCAATTATTTTGACACGGAAACTCAACGCAGGACAGATTATGTTGAAGAAATAGTTATTTCCCCTTCAAACGAAGTTTTGATAGAGGATTACAATTTGCTTGCCGATAAAATAGAAGAAAAAGCGGCTTCACTCAGGGGCAAATTTTCCGAAAAAGCAAAAGAGGTGCTTATCTCGCAGGCAAAGCAAATAAGAGGCGGCACATACCCCGAATACGCCGATAAATATATATCTTTTATATATAAAACGCCTGCAACGCTCCTTAATTATTTACGGGAAGACAATATGGTGTTTATATCTGAAAACTCTCGTGTGAAAGAGCGTATGAGAGTGTACACGAAAATGCAGGAGGAAAACATAAAGGATTATTTTGCCGACGGCACGCTGTGCAGCGGTCTTGATAAATTTGATATAAATTACAGCGAATTGCTTGACGCACTGAGCAAGAGAAGGACAGTGTTTCTGGATAATTTTACACACGGAACGTTTGATATTCCCATAAAGGATATGATAAGCTTTACGGCTAACCGTCTTTCACGGTGGAGCGGCAGTGTAAAGGTCCTCACAGAGGATCTTCAGCCGATAGTTGAGCGAGATTTGACCTGTGTTGTTTTGGCAGGAACCGAAAAGGCCGCGATAAACCTTGCAAACGAGCTGACAGAAAGAGGTATTGACGCAAAGTTTGAGAGAGACCCCAAAAAGCTTATCCCCGGAACGGTGATTATCTGCCCGGGCAGTTTGTCCGCGGGAATAGAGTATCCCGCGCAGGGTTTTACACTGATAAGTCACGGTCAGACCGATATACATACAAAAAAACGCTCATTAAAGGCGTCAAATTCAAAAAACAGCAGACAAATCGGCAGCCTTTCGGAGCTTGTTGCGGGCGACTATATAGTTCACTCCGCTCACGGGATAGGAATTTACAACGGTATACACAAAATAAACACGCAGGGCGTTGTAAAGGATTATATAAAAATATCGTACGCAAAAGGCGATACGCTTTATGTTCCCGTTACACAGCTGGATCTTGTTTCCAAATATATAGGGCCGCGGGAAAACAATTCGGTAAGGCTGAACAGGCTCGGCGGCACGGAGTGGCAGCGGTCTAAGGCAACCGTAAAAAAGGCCGTGAAAGAAATGGCAAAAGAACTTACGGCGCTTTATGCCGAACGTATGAAAGCTAAGGGCTTTGCTTTTTCCGAGGACACCGAGTGGCAGCGCGATTTTGAGGCAAAATTTGAATACACGGAAACAGAAGACCAATTAAGATGCGCCGAAGAAATCAAAAGCGATATGCAGCGCACTGCCCCGATGGACAGACTTCTTTGCGGAGACGTTGGATTCGGAAAAACCGAGGTCGCACTGAGAGCCGCCTTTAAGTGTGTGAGCGACTCTAAGCAATGCGCGATATTGGTGCCGACAACCATACTTGCCTGGCAGCACTACCAAACCGTTTTGAAAAGATTTGAGGGCTTCCCCGTAAGGGTAGAGCTTCTTTCGCGTTTCAGAAGCGCTGCGGAGCAGGCAAAGGTAATAGAAGATCTGAAGCTCGGCAGAATAGATATAATCATAGGTACTCACAGGCTTGTGCAAAACGATATTAAGTTTTATGACCTGGGGCTTGTGATAATAGACGAGGAACAGCGCTTCGGCGTTGCCCAAAAAGAAAAGCTCAAGCAAATGCAAAGCAATGTGGACGTTCTCACCCTGTCGGCAACACCGATACCGCGAACACTTAATATGGCAATGAGCGGGATAAGAGATATGTCTGTTATAGAAGAAGCCCCGATGGACAGATATCCCGTACAGACTTATGTAATGGAATATGATAAGGGCGTTATCGGTGAAGCGATAAGAAAGGAACTTCGCCGCGGCGGACAGGTGTTCTTTTTGCATAATGATGTGGACACCATACAGCAAAGGGCTTTTCAGCTTTCTCAGCAAATACCTGAGGCAAAGGTAGCATTCGCCCACGGAAAAATGAATGACAAAGAGCTTTCAGATGTTTGGCGTGAAATGGTTGATCAGGAGATAAACGTGCTTGTTTGCACAACAATTATGGAGACAGGCGTAGATATACCTAATGCCAACACACTTATAATAGAAAAAGCGGATTGTCTGGGGCTTTCACAGCTTCACCAGCTCAGAGGCAGAGTGGGGCGTTCAACAAGAAGAGCTTATGCTTATCTTACATTCTATAAAAACAAAGTGCTTACAGATATCGCCGAAAAAAGACTGAGCGCTATAAGAGAATTTACCGAGTTCGGCTCGGGCTTTAAGATAGCGATGCGTGATCTGGAGCTTCGCGGCGCAGGCAATGTTTTGGGCGCGTCTCAACACGGGCATATGGAAGACGTTGGATATGATATGTACTTAAAGCTTTTGAACGAAGCGCTTTGTGAAGAAAAGGGAGAAGAACCCGCAGACAGCGGAGAGAATTGCTTTGTTGACCTGCATATACAGGCGCACATACCCGAGGATTATATACAAAGCGCGGCAACAAGGATAGATATTTACCGCAGAATAGCCGATATCCGTTCTCAGGATGATGCCGATGATGTTGTTGACGAACTTGTTGACAGATTCGGTGAACCGCCTTACGCCGTAATGGGACTTATAAACATTGCCCTTATAAGAAATTTTGCGTCGGGCTTGGGAATATATGAGATAAAACAAATTGCCGACAGACTTATGCTTTATATAAAGAATATAAAATGCGGCGCTGTGGAGAGAATTATGCGTGAGAATAAGTATCACGCTCTGCTGAATGCGGGAAATAAACCGTATATCTCCGTAAAGCTTGAGCAAAACGGCAAGCCGCTCGAGATGCTTAAAAAAATTTTGTCTTTTTAAGTAAAATTTTATTAAATCGGTAGACAAACCTTTAAAACATGTGTATAATAAATCCTGTTGTCTTATGATGCGTTATAAAATAACGAAAGGAAGAAATAATAATTATGAGAAGATTTTTAAGATCGGTTGCTGTCGTTTTGGCAGTATTGACACTTGCAGCTTGTATAGGCTGTTCGGGAAATTCAACAGTATCGCTCGGTACGTCTGTTGGTGACGCATGGAGCTATCGCTATAAGGACATAGAAGTTCCGATAGGCGTTTATATCAATTACTTAAACATTGCATATCAAAATGCATCAAGCAAATATGACGGCGACGATATGACTGCCGATTCACTTATAAAAGATGACGACGACAAAGAAGTTAAGGTAAGCGATTATGTTAAGAGCGAAGCAGAAAGATACTGCAAAGAGTATATCGTTTTGCAGCTTGACGCAGAGGAACTGCTAAAGGGAACCGATTATGCTTACACAGAGTCTGACGTAGACCAATATATAGATGATTATTTCGGACAGATGGAATCAATGTATTCTATGTACGGATACTCATAC
>JAEEHZ010000221.1 GCA_016281115.1 Clostridiaceae bacterium
ACTCATTTACAAAGCCAAAATATTGTTATATAATAAAAAGGCAGTATTTAATGTGCTTAAAGCGGTTAAAAAATAATTATTTTTGAGCCGCGAAAAATAAAAAATTCTCGGAGGTAAAAATTATGGCAAAATATGTATGTTCTGTATGCGGTTATGTTTATGAAGGTAACGAGGCTCCTGAAATGTGCCCCATATGCAAAGCACCCCGCGAAAAATTTAACGAAGTGAAAGCAGACGCCTCGTACGCTACCGTACACATTATCGGCGAAGGCAAAAACAACGTTGAAAAAGATGTTTACGAAGGTCTTGTTTCTAACTTTAACGGTGAATGTACCGAGGTGGGTATGTATCTTGCTATGGCAAGGGCGGCAGACAGAGAGGGATATCCCGAGATTGCCGCGGCTTTCACAAAATACGCCTTTGAGGAAGCCGAGCACGCCGCAAAATTTGCCGAGCTTTTAGGCGAGGTAGTAACTGACAGCACAAAGAAAAATCTTCAGATGCGTGCAGATGCGGAGCGCGGAGCCTGCGAAGGAAAATTTGAACTCGCAAAGCGCGCAAAGCAGCTCGGTTATGACGCTATTCACGATACTGTTCACGAAATGGCAAAAGACGAAGCCCGTCACGGCGCAGGCTTTGAAGGACTTTTGAAGAGATATTTCGGCTAATGAAGAACTGTCCGCAATGCGGCAAAGCCGCAAACGATAGCGAAAAGTTTTGCGCATTATGCGGTGCGACATTTTCAGAGTACGGCAATGCGCCCGTAAACGGTGTCTATGCATATCAGAACGCAGGACCGTATGGGAATGCTCCATTGACTAAAGCTGCCACAAAGCAGGAGTTTTTGAAGCTGGATGGAAACAAAAAGATCAGAAAAGAACTTAACAGCTCCGCTATCCTATGCTATGTCTGTGCGGGAATTACGCTGATACTGATGTACGTTTTCATTGGAAATGTTTACTCGTTGATTGATGTTGCGTTGCTTATAGGTTTAGGTCTGGGCATACATCTGAAGCAAAGCAAAGTCTGTGCGGTCGCACTGTGTTCTTATGCCGCTGTAAATATGCTGTATTGCCTTATCGTACTGAGAATATTTGGCGGATATTTAATCCTGATTGCCGGTATCTACTCGGTTATTTACACCTTCAAGCTTGATAAGCTTTGGAAGCAGTATCAACAGGATCTGCCCTATCGTAATTAATGAAGCCTTTAGGCGCGGATATAAGGAACTGTCAAAGAGGTTTTTCAGTAAATAATAAAAAACTTAAATAATAAATACGAACAAGTTGTGGCAGCAATCCGGAGTCTACAAGCTTGTTCGTATTTTTTAATAATTATATAAATGTGTTACTTATAATTATGCTATCATAACAAAATATAATTATAACAGTATTTTAATTATGATTAAAAACCGATTTTTACGGCAAAGAAAAAACAGCAGAAAAAATAGATCAAATAATTAATGAGCTTGAAGAGCTTAAAAAGTACATTTAAGTTTTGTGTACGACAGGCGAAATCCATCGTCTTAATCGTTAGAATACAATATATAATTTTACTAAAAAATATATTGACTTTTCGGGTAAAATTGTATATCATATTTATGTTAAATGCAGTGATAATATTCGGAGGTGCAATTATTATGAAAAAGAACAGTTTCGGTTGGCTGTTTGCCGTTGTCGGATGTGTTGCAGCTTTGACAGCTGCCATTACGGCATTCTTGCTTTACAGGGATAAGCTTAAAAAGGAAGAACAAGAGTTAGAGGATTATCTTGATTGTTCTATTCTTTAAGATATCTATTTTATAATAATAACAATCGGGAGTTATAATGCAGTTCGGCTTTTTGGCAGTACTGCATTATTCTGTAATGCGGTATTTTTTTACGGAAAGGGTGAGGCAATATGGATATTAACGCTGTCGGCGATTATACCACTCACCTTATCCGCTGTGCTATAAGCAACTCAAAGCCCGAACCCCTACCCCAAGGCGTTACGGCAAAAGATGTATTTATTTTTGCAAAAAGGCATCTTATAACGTCGTGCATAGCGTATATTGCACAGGATTTTTGTGATGATGACGAAGTTATAAGCCTTTTCCAAAGAGATCTGAAAACGGCATTGGAAAACGAGATCAGATATTCAGCGTGCAGCAGAAAAATACTTTCGGAATTTGAAATAAACGCCGTTGACGCAATGCCATTTAAGGGCGCGGATATAAGGGGATATTATCCCGACAATATGCTGCGCACAAGCTTAGATGAGGATATTCTCATAGCTTGTGATAAGAAAAACGAAGCTGAAAGAATAATGGCTGATTTAGGCTTTACAAAAACAGACGAAGGCAAAAAAGATACTGTTTTTGTGAAAGACGGCCTTATTTACGAGCTTCATAAGCACGCGCTTGAAGGTAAAAACCCGGCTTATGAGTATTATGGCAATATTTTGTATAATTGCCCTTTACAGGCAGGGTATAGTCATATTCACAAAATGCCGTTTGAAGATGTATATGTTTTCTCAGCCGTTCACTTTTATAAGCACTTTACAGGCGGAGGAGCAGGACTGCGCTTTTTGATCGACCTGTATTTTTTAAATGGTCAATTGCAGGACGAGCCTAGCAGGGAAAAGATTAAAACAAAGCTTGAAGCACTTAATTTACAGAAATTTAACAGTGTTATGTCGGATCTGGCAGACAGATTGTTCTCATGCAAATCGAGCTTCTGTCCTTCGTCTGATGAAAAAGCATTATTAAAATACATTTATATGCACGGATGTTTCGGAAGCGAATCGGGGTTTATATCTTTTTTTATCAAGAGGAAATCCGCGAAGCACCAAAAATTTAAATATTTTTATTATTTATGGTACACAACCTTTTATCAGGAAAGGCGTTATAAAAACTATCCCATACTTAAAAAGCATCCGCGAGCAATATATTTTTGTTATATTCACACCGTATTTAAAAAAGGGATTATAAATCGTAAATTGAGCAAAGAAGATTATAAAAGATACCTCAAATACGAAAGCTTTTGCGATAAAGTGTACTTAATCTGCGGAATTACCGCCAATTAATAAACGGAGGCAACCGGCCTATACGCACGGTTTAAACATGAAATGGATTTTATTTGCGAACATACGGTTCATAAAAAACCGACAGCCAAAACATTTGCTTACAAAGCTCTGATACTTCTTTGTGCCGCTGCAATACCAGTTTTAACGGCTTTTATAGGGCTTGTCACGCAAATATATTATTGCTTTGTTGTTGCGGCGTTTCTCGTTTTGCTGTGCGTTTACGGAGTTTGGTTTTTTTGGACCTCGCTTAATATTGATTATGAATACAGCGTTGTTTCGGGCGAGCTTACGGTTTGCAAAATTATTGACAATCGCAAACGCAAAAATCTTATAAAGCTTGACCTGCACAGAGTGGAAAAGGCGGAAAAATATATCCCGTCACTCCACGACAACGCTGCTTATGAAAGGGTATACGATTATTGCGGAGATTATAACGACTGTATTGCCCTTTTCTTCAAATCTACAACGCAAAAGGGCGGGTGTATGCTTTTATTCTCACCCGACGAAAAAATGCTTAAGACAGTGCAAAGGATGATTACACGAAATAATATTCAATAAAATAAGATATAAAGGAGACTCGCAAAATGAAAAAACTAACAGCAATTCTGATGTCAATTCTTATGGTTATCGCGCTTTCTTCTTACGCTTTCGGTGACACGCAGGCAAAAACTTTGACCGTGCTTTTTTCTCACGATATGCACTCTAATGTTGACGAGAAAATCGACGGAACAGGCGGCTTTGCCCGTGTAAAAACGCTGATAAACGAAACCTTGAAAGAAGACAGCGATACGCTTATCGTAGACGGCGGAGACTTCTCTATGGGTACGCTGTATCAGTCTGTTTTTTCAGAGTATGCGCTTGAGCTTAGGTTGCTCGGGCTTATGGGTTACGACGCCACAACATTCGGAAATCACGAATTTGACTACGGCGCCGACGGACTTGCAGATATGCTCGACTCGGCACGTAAAAGCGGCGACCGTCTTCCTTATATGCTTATATCAAATATCGACTGGGACGCTTCCACGGGGGCATATACGGCACAATTAAAAGAGGCAATGAATAATTTCGGCGCATACGAGGATTATGCAATAATTCAAAAAGGCGACGTAAAAGTAGGGCTTTTCGGCGTTATGGGCGAAGACGCGGACGATTGCGCCCCTAACAGCGGACTTGCTTTCAAAAACATAAGTGAAAGCGCAAAAGAGACCGTTGACAAAATGATAAAAGAAGAAAATCCTGATATAATAGTTTGTCTTTCTCACTCGGGAACAAGCGAGAATACAGAGAAAAGCGAAGATTATGTCCTTGCAAAAAATGTACCCGATATTGACATAATAATCAGCGGTCACACACATTCCACGTGGGAACAACCGCTTATGTGCGGAAACACAGCCATTGTCTCCTGCGGTGAATATGCAAGCAATTTGGGAAAAATAGAGCTTACCCAAACAGAAAGCGGCGCATGGAACATAGACTATTACAAGGTCATACCGCTTGACAAGAGCATTGCACAGGATAAAGAGCTTTTGAAAAAGGCTGAGGAATTTAAGGCTTTAACATCGGATTATTTAAAGCAATTCGGATATAAAGGTCCGAATGATGTTATCGCTTACAGCCCATATACATTTATCGACTGTGAAACTATATATGACCAGCATAAAGAACACACGCTCGGCAATTTGCTTGCGGATTCTTTTAAATATGCAGCACAAAAGGCTGAAGGACCGTCGGGTGAAAAAATAGATTTTGCTGTTGTTCCCAACGGCGTTATCCGCTCAAGCTTCAGAGAAGGCGAGATAACCGCCAGCAACGCATTTGAAGTATTAAGCCTCGGAATAGGACCCGACAAAATACCGGGATACCCGCTTATTGCCGTATATCTTACGGGTGAAGAAATTAAGACCGCCTGCGAGATAGATGCCTCCATTTCGGACTTTATGGACGGAACAATGCTGTTCTTTACGAACATTTCATTTACGTTTAATCCAAACAGGATAATACTTAATAAGGTGACCGACATACATATAGTAAACGATGACGGTACCACCGAAGAAATTGATGACAACAAGCTTTACAGAGTAATCGCAGACCTGTATTCAGGTCAGATGCTCGGCGCTGTTACGGATAAATCTATGGGAATACTGTCGCTCACGCCAAAGGATAAAGACGGCAATCCCATAACCGACTTTAACGATTGTATAATCTATGACGGCGACAAAGAGCTGAAAGCATGGTGGGCTTTGGCACAGTATCTTGAATCGTTCGATAAAAAGGAAAAGGGTTTGAGCACGATACCTGAGAGATACTCCGCAGAGGAAGGCAGAAAGATAGTAGACGATGACTCAAGCTTTTTTGCGATAATAAGCAAACCCAACAAAACAACACTTATAATTTACGCCGTTGTTTTGCTGCTTATCGCAATAATTGTTTTGATAATAGTTTTGATAGTTAAGCTCCACAAAAGAAGAAAAAGAAGAAAAGCCGCAAAAAAAGAAAAGGTTTTGAGAGTGGAATAACTGCCCACAATAAAAGAAAGGAAAGCCGCCGATAACGGCGCAAAGCTTATAATGAACCGTAAAATACCGTTGCCGAGTCACATAACTTTTGTAATGAACAGCCTTAAAAAACACGGATACGAGGCTTTTGTTGTGGGAGGATGTGTCCGCGACGGTATTTTGAATATACCGATAAATGATTATGACATCGCAACAAACGCCTTGCCTAATGAAATTTTGAGCGTTTTTGACGGTTGCAAAACACTTGTAAACGGCTTAAAGCACGGCACCGTTACCGTAATCATTAACCAAACGGCGGTAGAGATAACCACTTACCGCACAGACGGCAAATACAGTGATAACCGTCATCCCGACAGCGTAAGTTTTACACGTGACCTCAAAAACGACATTGCAAGGCGGGATTTTACGGTAAACGCGCTTGCCTACAGCCCGGAGACAGGAATAATTGACATATTTGGCGGAGAAAGTGACATAAACAATAAAATTTTAAGATGCGTTGGCGACCCTAAGAAACGGTTTGAAGAGGACAGCCTGAGAATATTAAGAGGGCTGCGCTTTGCGGCACGTTTCGGACTTAACATTGAAGAGCAAACCCGTGACGCAATGCTCGGGCAAAGACATTTACTCAATAATATATCGCGTGAGAGGGTATGCGCTGAATTTAACAAGCTAATGGTTTGCGATAACGCGGCGGATATACTGAACGAATATAAAGAGGTTTTCGCGGTGTGTATGCCGGAGATAGAAGCAATGTTCGACTTTGCGCAAGACAATCCTCACCACGACTTTAATGTTTGGCAGCACACAATTAATGTAATCAAAAACACGCCGCCCGATTTAGAGCTTCGGCTTGCAGCACTTTTTCACGATATAGGCAAGCCCGGTTGCAAAACAACAGACGAAAACGGCATAGGGCATTTTTACGGCCACGCAGAGATAAGCGAGGAGATCGCAGTTTCTGTTATGAAAAGCCTGAAGCAGTCAAATGCTCTTACAAATAACGTTGCGCTTCTCGTAAAATATCACTGCCGCACGGGGGATATAGGGCTTAAGGGTATGCGCAGGCTTTACGGAATATTGGGATATGAACTCACGGAAAAGCTTATTGCCCTTACAAAAGCCGATACATTCGGTCAAAAAACCGAAATAAGCAAAGATAAGGCAATGCATATAAACGAGCTTTACGAAATGCTCAAAAAAATAACCGAATCAAATCTTTGCTGCAAACACGCTGACTTAAAAGTTAACGGCAACGATATATTATCGCTTGGCGTTGCGCGCGGAAAGATAGTAGGGGAGATATTAGACGATCTGCTGAACAAGGTGTTGTCGGGTGAGCTTGAAAACGACCGCGACTGCCTTTTGAAATACACAAAAGCAAAATATACATCAAAGGAGCAATAGGTTTTGAGACATATTCCGAAGTGCAAAACAGACGAGCTTAAAATACTGACTTTTGAAACAGCGCTTCACAATGCGCTTATCGAGAACAGTGACTACGATATTTCAAAGTGGCTTTATGTTCCGAACACATACACAGAATACAGATACATATTGGGTACAAGAGGAAAAAATCCGCTTGTTTGTATTGGGATAAACCCCTCAACGGCAAAGCCCGACGCGCTTGACAACACGTTGAAATCGGTTGAGCGCATTGCGTTTTACAACGGCTTTGACAGCTTTATTATGCTCAACGTTTACCCCCAGCGCGCCACAGACCCCAACGATATGGAACAAAGCTTTAACACAGCCCTTCACAACGAGAATCTTAAGGCTTTTGAATACGCGCTTAATTTGTGCGATAAAAACAGTCCGCCCGGCGTGTGGGTGGCAAGCGGAAACATAATTGAAAAACGTCTTTATCTTGCAAAATGCCTTGTTGATATGAAGCGAATTGCCGACAAATACAGCGCAAAATGGTTTTCGTGCGGTAAAATATCGGTGAAGGGGCATCCGCACCACCCGTTGTATTTAAAAAAAGACAGCACGCTCGATTTGTTTGATATAGACGGTTATATAAGTAAACTAATTTAGTTTTTATCTCTAAAACGACGGTTTTCCCTAAGAAGGGAAGCTTTTTGGCAACAAAAAACGGCTCTGCAGAGCCGTTTTAGTTATTTGTTAGATTTACAGCAACTTTGCCAGGTGGAGCTGAAGAATAACAATGTCAGTCATTGTTATTGTGCCGTCCTCGTCTATATCTGCTGCGTTAAAACTTTCGCCGTCAAGGGTCGTGAGTTTCGCAACGACGCGTTGCATTGTTACAACATCAAGCATATCGGTAGACTTGTCGCTGTTGGCGTCTCCGAGCATATACCCGAGCTGAGAAACTTCACCCTTGTCACCGCCGCCGGTAAACCAGTCGTAGATCCTGTTGAAAATGTTGATGAAAAAGCCGCTGTCATCAGAATCAATCTCTGAGTCGGATTCTATTTCATCAGGGCTGTCGTCATATTTAATAATGACCGAATCGTCTACAACGTCTGTAAACGCTTTTATGCGGTAATTTTTGCCCTCAAGACCTTTGTCTGTCCATTGCGTTCCGTTAGAAGCCTGGAAAAAGCTTTGGCCCTCTTTTGCGGCATTTTTAAATGAAACAAATTCTGTGTCAGTTGAGCAGTCAACAAACAGCTTTGTGGTATCTTCCGCATTTGAAGAAAGCGTAACCACAACAGAGAAGATCTCGCCGGCGTTGAGTCTTACGGGCTTATCAAGCCTTATTGTATGATATCCGCAATAGTCCTGTGTGCCGTTTATAGGCGAGGAAAGAACCGAAGTTCCGCTCGCAGGATCATTTTTATCCGCTAAATCTTTATAGATGTTGACAGTGTACTCAACATCGTTCTGTGCTGTCCAGAAGGATATTGCTTTCAGCTCCTCGCCTGACTCGCACATAAACACATTTGCCATTGAGCCGCCGAGCGTAGCCTCTTCCGTGTATGGAGATGCAGAGCCGTCGTATTGATAGTTTTTGTCAAAATTATCAGAAAGACCGTAATCAAAGAACTGGCACCATTCATCTGGATTGGAAGCATTTTCATAAGACACCCAAAAATATCCTTCGTCGCCCCAGTCATCGCCCCAGCTGTTTTGGCAAAGCCATGCGCCGTTTTCATTTGGTTTTGCTTTTTTGCCGAAGTTATCTTTGCTGAAATTATCGTCCCAGCCAACTATCGTTACCATATGATTGGGCTGGTCTTTATTGGGATTATAAAAAGAATCATGTTTGGTGTCCATATATTCGCTGTTACTTGCATAAGAAAACGTTCCTGCACCGTATTCCATGATCATTTGTTTTATATCGTTTCTGTCGTTTCCGTTTACCCAAACCATATTTTCCAAATGAATAAGCGTGTTTGCATATGCTTCGGCTTTATTTTTGATTTTATAATCAGGCTTTGCGCTGGAGTATTTGTAATCCTTACTTGCTGCTGTATCTGCAATGCCGATCCATGCGGAAAGTGTAAACGGAATTATCAATTCATCGCTTCCCACAGACAAAAAGCTTTTTCCCGGCATGTTGGCGTCGCCTTTAAGCATTTTCATCGAATCGTAGGCATTGTTATACATAAAATAAGCGAGATGGAGTTCTGAGAGGTTAATGCGGTTTTCATATTTATTTGGAAATCCCAAACGTTTAATAATGGAAGCCTCAGATGCCGTCATAGTAGAAAATGCCCAACAGGTTCCGTAATCACCCTGGGATTTTGCGGGGGTAATATAACCGAGGTCAACGGAGCTGTAAGCTTCGGGTAAAGAAACAGTTTTCCCCACCTGTTTTGAAAATCTGCTTTCAATACCCAGGTGAGAATAGCTTGTAAACGGAACTTCCATATGAAAAACGCCGTAATTTTCGAGATCTTCGGGTTCTGCGGCATAAGCGGTGTTAAAAATTTCAGGCATTGTTGCACCGACAATAATAAACAGGCACAAAACCAAAGATAAAACTTTTTTCATTCATGATACCCCTTTCTTAAATCAAGCATATTAGTGTTGTTATTGTCTTTTAAAGAGATTTAGTTTTTGAACAAGATATGCAAACGGAAGTCCGAGCACAACGCAAACACCAAGCTCACCCAAAGCGACGCATCCGGCTTGGATCAGAAAGCTTACGAAATTAAACGGTCCTTCAATAAAGAATATTTCTATCTCAAGTCCAACCAGTATGCCGTTAAATATGGCGGGCATAAGAGATGCCAAAACCGGCAGACCTTTTATTCTTGCGTTTCTGAGCATATACATAGACACGGCTGCCAGCAAGCTTGCCAGTGTGCCTATCACGATATCAACCGGCAAGGTGCCGGTGTTCATAATATTTGCTATTAGGCAACCAATGGTAAGCCCGGGTATTGCGGCAGGCGTGAAAACCGCCAGCATACACAAAACCTCGGATACTCTGAACTGTATTGCCATAGACGTGCTACCGGGGAACATAAATGCCTGCAAGTATGTAAGCACTGCGTACAAAGCCGCAATAAGCGCCGCCTGTACGATATAATCTACTTTAAACTGTTTTTTATTTGATTTTTCCATTTTCGATCTCCCCTTAACCATGTGATTATACACTAAAAAAAGCATAAAAGCAACCTGTAATCGCGGAAAATCAATTTGCTTTGCAAAAAACTAATTAACTTTGTTTATTATATTTCCATTTACAAAGCTTTCTATATTTTTATAAACAATATCAACAAGTCTTTGCCTGGTCTCTTTTGCTGCCCATGCAATGTGGGGCGTAAACGTAATGTTTTTTGCTGTTTTAAGCGGACAGCTTGTGCTCATGGGCTCTTTATCGAGAACATCTACCGCAGCGGCGGCTATTTTTCCGCTGTTAAGCGCGTCTGCAAGTGCCTGCTCATCTACTGTTCCGCCGCGCGATGTATTGATGAACATACAATTTTTTTTGCATTTCGCAAAAGCGGCTTTATCAAATATTTTATTTGTTTTTTCCGTAAGCGGACAATGTACGGTTATAAAATCGGATTTTTCAAGCAATTCATCAAAACTCACGTAATGTGTGCCGTCTTCTCTTTCAGTGCGCGTTGTAACGATGACGTTCATACCGAAAGCGCGCGCTATTTCACCGACCTTTCTGCCAATGCTTCCGTATCCGAATATACCGAGAGTTTTTCCTTTAAGCTCGGTCATTCTGTCGTCAAGCAGGCAAAAGACCTCGCTTTTTTCCCAATCTCCGATTTTTACACGTCTGTCAAACTCGCTTACCCTGTTTGTGTGGTTAAGAATAAACGAAAAAACATGTTGCGCTACGCTGTCTGTTGAATACTGACCGGCATTGCAGACGGGTATTCCTCTTTTGGCTGCTGCAGATGTATCTACATTATTATATCCTGTTGCAAGAATAGTAATGAGCTTTAAATTGGGCATATTATTTATTACGTCGGCAGTTATCAAGGTTTTGTTTGCAACTATAATATCGGCGTCAGGCTCGTATTCTGCAATTTGCGCAGATGTAAGGTTATTATAGACTTTTATTTCGCCGAAATCACAAAACTGCTTTAAATTATCTTCGTTTCCGTTTATGGTCTGTGTGTCAGTGAAAACAATTTTGTATTTTTTCATAAGCTCATTTTAGAATAATCCCCGGGCAAAAATGCATGAAGACTATTCTGTTCCTTTCTGTATTTAATAAATTCAGTCAATGCTTTATTGTTTATATGAACAAATTTTCAATAATTTTTTATAAATTATGTCTAAATATACGATTTTTAATAACTTATTTGACTTTGCAAATAATTGGATATATAATAACCTTGCTGTTAAGAATAATAAGCGATATTTAAAAATGAAAGAAGGGTTTGACCATGCCAAGAGCAAAGAAAACAGATGCCCCTGCGGCAACAGCAGCAAAGAAAACAACTTCAAGAAAACCGGCAGCTAAAGTAGAATTGTTTATAGAGCACAATGGTATTCAGGCTTCAGCTAACGACATCGCAAAAAGAGTTAAAGCAGATTATGCAGCCAGAGAAGGCGCGGCCGACATAAAAACATTGAATATTTATGTAAAGCCTGAAGATAACGCTGCTTACTACGTTGTAAACGGTGACATTGAAGGAAAAATGGAATTATAATAGATTCCTCTCATTTTCTTGCTGAGTGCTGATAATATCGGCACTCAGCTTTTTTTTGCTCTTTTTGCTTTTACTGTATTCTTCCGAACCCCTTTTCAAGCTCGCGTCTTTTAATAACGGTGGTTATGGGTCTGCCGTGAGGGCAATATTTTATCTCGGGATTTTCGATAAGCATTTCAACAAGCCGTATTATTTCAGGCAATGTGGTTTTGTTTCCGCCTTTTATTGCCGCTTTGCAAGCCGTTGTATGCAGAATTTCATCTGCGCGCTCGCTTAGGGTACGGTTTTTATTTTCGGCAAGGTAAGAGGCTATTTCGTATATGCTGTCCTGTATCTCATCTTCGTTTAAATATTGAGGAGCTGATCTTACTATAACTTTTCCGTTGCCGAAATCTTCGGTTTCATATCCCGATTTATCAAGCAGCTCCAAATTATCGGTAATTGCCGAGTATTCCTCTGCGCTCAAATTAATTACTATCGGTTCAAGCAGAATTTGGGCAAAAGCTTCGCGTTCCTTCTTTAACTTTTCGTAAATTATTCTTTCGTGCGCCGCGTGCTTATCTACTATTATTATTTCGTTTTCTCCGTTTTGTATGATTATGTATGTATCAAATATCTCTCCTATTATTATTAAACCGGGTTCAGAAACAATACTTTTTATATCTTTTTCCGGTTCTTCGGATAATATTTGTTCACTTTTAGGCTCACCTTTTCTGTCAGTTTCGTGTAATGAAGTTTCAACAGAGTCTTTTAATATTTGATAAGGATTATAGTAATCTGAAATTTCGCCGTTATCTGCCTTAAAAGAATCTTTTAAAACGTAAGGTTTTTCTTCGGTAGGCTGCGGTGCAAAAAACTCACTTTTTTTAGGAATGAAAACGATGGGTTCTTCCTCTTTTTTATCTTCGTTTTTTTCAAGAGTGGGGAAAGCTTCTTTGTTGTGCCGATCTGATCTCGGCTCTGTTCTTTGTATAAATTCAAACGTATTATTTGACGTGTTTGTATGTGCATTTAAAAATAATTCTTTTGCGCTG
The DNA here is from genome assembly GCA_016281115.1 of Clostridiaceae bacterium. Classification (GTDB taxonomy): domain Bacteria; phylum Bacillota; class Clostridia; order Oscillospirales; family Acutalibacteraceae; genus JAEEHZ01. Next base: position 12,700 of record JAEEHZ010000221.1, read on the forward strand.
TCACCTTTGAGCAGCGCAGTTTTGGCCCCGTGATAAATGCAGTCGAAAAGGGGCCTTTCGTTAACAAAGCGTACTTCCATTTTAGAGGGATGCACATTAACATCATATGTGCTTAAGTCCATTTGTATATTTATAACACACGCAGGAAATTTTCCCACCATAACAGAGCCTTTATATGCTTCTTCTATAGCTGCCGCCGCTGTGCGGCTTTTTATATATCTTCCGTTCAAAAAAAAGTTTTGCATATTTCTTGTGGCTTTAGCGCTTGCGGGCTTGCATATATACCCTTCAGCCCTGATATTATCAACACTGTAAGTAAGCGGTATAAGGTCTTTTGCAAATTCTTTCCCCATAACGCTGTAAATCGCGGAAAGCATCTTTCCGTCACCCTGGGTGTTTATGATGCGTTTTCCGTCACGGATAAACGTAAATGCTGTCTCGGGGTGGGACAAAGCTATCTTTTCCATTACTGCCGCAACCGAGTTCCCCTCTGCAACGTCTTTTTTCAAAAATTTCATTCTCGCTGGAACATTGTAAAACAAGTCGCGCACAATTATTGTGGTGCCGTTTGGGCAACCTGTGTCTTCAAGAGATATTTCTTCCCCGCCTTCTATAACATAGCTTGTGCCTAAATCTTCATTTTCAGCTTTTGTGATAAGCTCAACCTTTGCCACAGCGCACACCGAGGCAAGTGCCTCGCCTCTGAAGCCCAGCGTGCCTATGGCGTTCAGATCATCGGCGGTTTTTACCTTGCTTGTTGCGTGGCGCAAAAACGCTTTTCTCACGTCTTCACGCTCTATTCCGCAACCATTGTCGGTAACGCGCATATAAGTTATACCGCCGTGCTGTATTTCAACGGTTATTTTTGTAGCTCCTGCGTCTATGGCATTTTCACACAGTTCTTTTATCGCCGAGGACGGGCGCTCTACAACTTCTCCCGCTGCAATAAGCTCTGCGGTGTGCTTATCAAGAATATTGATCTTCGGCATTTTCACGCCCTCCCTTTTGTTATTTAGTCTGTATCCAATTTCAGAACAGCCATAAATGCGTCTTGTGGTACTTCTACGCTGCCAAGCTGGCGCATACGCTTTTTGCCTTCTTTTTGCTTTTCAAGAAGCTTCTTTTTACGGGTGATGTCACCGCCGTAGCATTTTGCAAGAACATCTTTTCGCATGGCTTTTACCGTTTCACGGGCTATTATTTTTCCGCCTATGCATGCCTGTATCGGCACTTCAAATAATTGTCTCGGTATTTTTTCTTTCAGCTTTTCCGCCATTTTTCTTGCTCTGCCGTAAGCCTTGTCGGCGTGTATAATAAACGAAAGCGCGTCCACAACTTCGCCGTTGAGCATAATATCAAGTTTAACAAGCTTGCTTTCGGCGTATCCGTTCAGTTCATAGTCAAAGCTTGCATATCCTCTTGTGCGTGCCTTAAGCGTATCGAAAAAGTCGTAAACTATCTCCGCAAGCGGAAGCTCATAGTGGATATCGACACGGTCGGTATCTATATATGTCATATCCTTAAATACGCCCCTGCGATCTTGGCACAATTCCATTATATTTCCCACATATTCGCCCGGAGTGTATATATGTGCGTCGCACATAGGCTCCTCGGCTCTTGCAACCAGTGACGGATCAGGATAATTTGTGGGGTTATCTATCATAATAACGCTGCCGTCTGTTTTTGTGATCCTGTAGCTTACGCTCGGCGCAGTAGTTATAAGGTCAAGATTATATTCACGCTCTAATCTTTCTTGTATGATCTCCATATGGAGAAGCCCCAAGAAGCCGCATCTGTAACCGAATCC
>JAEEHZ010000222.1 GCA_016281115.1 Clostridiaceae bacterium
TCTTTACGGCGCGCATATATATGTCTTTCTTAAACACCTGCGGAGTTTGCACCGTCTTTAAACGGTCCCTATCGGGTGTGGATTTTACGATTAAATTATCGTCAACTTTTTTTACCGTGTCATAAACCGGAGTGCAGGGCGCAACACAGCCATATTCTTCAGCCAAGGTAATAAGCTTGTCCGCTGTTTCGGCAGTAATCAGAGGGCGTGCGCCGTCGTGAATCGCTAAAAGATCAGCGCTTTCATCTGAGGCAGCCACACCGTTTAAAACCGATTCCGATCTTGTGTTTCCGCCCTCGACGAATTTTACAGGCTTTTTCATTCCGATATTTTCGCATATTTGCTTTAGTCTATCGAAATTCTCTTTCTTTGAAACTATTATGATCTCGTCCGTAAGCAACGATTTGTTAAACTCTTCAACAGAGTAACTTATAACGGGCCTTCCGCACAAATCAAAAAATATCTTATCAATATTATTGCCCATACGGGTAGAGCTGCCCGCCGCAACTATAATAACAGATGTAAACATAACGGTATTCAAACTCCTTGCAAAAAGGATTGTTGCATTAAATAATTTATTTCAAGTGTGTTTTTGCGATATTATCAAGCTGCAGACCAATCTCCGCCGATAACTGCTGCTCGTTATTGCTGAGAACGATAACTTTAATATCGTTTTCATAGTCTATAAGCGAAAACGTTTTGTATCCGCCCAAATTGCCGCTGTGACGCATGATTCCCTTTTGAGAAACTACCCAGCCGCAGGAATATCCTAATTTAGATTTGTCAGATAAAATATATTTAATAGAATCACGTGAAATAATTTTGTTGCCGTAAAAGCCGTTTAGCCATTTGAACATATCGTAAGCATTTGAGCATATCGCGCCTGCGGAATTAAACACGGTTTTGTTATAAACGCGTTCATATTCTTTTCCCCACGAATAGCCCTTTGCGGTCACTGTTGAATTGTCAAGGCTTGTAAATGTCATACCTAATGGCTTAAATATATTTTCCGTAACATATTCTTCGTAAGTTTGTCCGGAAGCCTTTTCTATTATCATACCGAGCAAATAGTAATTGGTGTTGCAATATTCGTATACCTTACCGGGGGTATTCCAAAGGTCGTAATCCTTTACAAGATCAAATATCTCGCCCGATCTATACTCTTTTGTTTCGTCAAGTTCATCAAGTATATAAGCGTCGGCAAAATCCTGCAAGCCCGAGGTCATAAAGAGCAGGTTTTCTATTGTAAGCTTATCTGCATATTTATATCCGCTGATGTATTTTGAAAGCTTATCGGTGACGTTCAGCTTGCCCTGCTCCTGCAAAAGTAAAATTGCCGCACCCGTAAACTGCTTTGTAAGTGAGGCTATTTGATAAACCGTGTCGTTTTGATTCTTTATTTTTGCTTTTGAGTCTGAATATCCGTAAGAGTCACAGTATATTATATTATCCCCAACGCCCAGCAAAACAGTGCCGCTGAAATCGAGGTCCTGCATATACGCGCGCATATCGTTTACGGCAGCCTGTTCTTTTTCTGTAAGCCTGTATTCGGACTCTGTGTCTGTGTCGGACTTTTTAGGAGAAGTCAGCGAGATCTCGGTTTCGGTTATCATCTCGCTTACCGCGCTTTGCTCATTACCGTATGCGTTAGCCGCCACTGCAGTGTCTGCTCCATTTTGAGAACACGCAGTGCAAAAAATAAGCATTGCAGATATTATCAGAGCTGTTAATCTGTATTTCAATGAGTTACCCCATTTCTGTTGTGTTAATTATTTCAGGCATTTATGACAGTAATTGCTTTATCCACTCCATAATGCCGTCGGTAAAAAACACCGCCGCCATAATGATAAGCAAAAATACAAACATCATAACTGCCGTAAGCTTTTTAGAGGGCTCGCCGGCAACCTGACCGGGGTCGGTCACTTTGAGAGATTCTATCTCGCTTTCAAATGTTTCATCAGAAGCGGAGCAATCGGCTTCCATCCCCAAACCGGAAATTATCTCTCTTGCCTTAGCATATGCCTGAAATGGCACAAGTATTCTGTGATTCTCAGAATAAGATCCCGTTATCGCGTTTGCGCCTGTTTCGTTTTTTTCCGGCTTTTCAAGAAACACTATATTATTGTCTTTTAAAGCGCCTTCTATACTTGAGCGTTCAAATCCGCAGGCGGTCACAAGATAAGAGGGTGTGTTCAGCTTATCAATTTTGTATAGATTCTTTCCGCAGTTTTCACACTGTGAAGCTTCGTTTGTATGTAGTTTTCCGCATCTTTTGCAGTACATCATAATATCACGTCCGTTTATTACATATTTATATGTTCAAAATAAAGATTCTTATTTATGTATTCCTTGGGCGGCATCTCGCTCTGATTATAGGCTATGTGAAGCTTCGCCCTTGCTGCCTCGGGCGAAATGTTTACAAGCGGAATTGCTCCCGATTCAAGCAATATTCTGCTTGAATCATAAATTCCCGTGCCTTCGCTTTTAAAAGATGATAAATAAAAATCTATGTTTTTATTTTTGCATTTTTCTATAAACTCAGGTAAAGAATAATTGCCATGGCTTGTACACCCCGTAGATGAATGATACAAAAAGTGCAAAACACAGGCAGGGCTTTCGTCCAAATTCAAAAACTTGTAATTTAATCCCGTATACGGCTTGATTACAAGAATATCTTTTTTAAATACAACGCTGTTTTTAAGCGTAGGCTCTGTTATAGAGTTAATTTGTTCAAATGTTGGATTTATCTTGTTAATTTCAGGGACAAATACCTCGTTTTGCATATATCCGAAGGGCGCGCCTCCGTAGCTTGAAAATTCATCGCTGAAAGAATCGGCTTCTTTTATTCTTGTAGACAAGTAAACGGTATCGTTTCCTTTAAAATCTCTGTATATACTGTAAACGCCTTTTAAACCGCTGTTTTTGATAAAACATACGGCGTTTCTGAAATTTATAAGCCCATTGCTTTTCGGGTGTCCCAAAGGATACCCCGACGCGACAAGAATTATCGGCACGGGGGCATGTCCGTAAAGCATGCCTATAAGTGCCGCGGAATACGAAAGTGTATCGCTTCCGTGTGTAATTATAACACCGTCGTAATCTTTAGGTCTTATATTTTTCAGAGTTTTGCAGAGAATATTCCACTGCTCGGGTGTAAAATTCTCACTTAACATATTAATAGGTCTTATTACATCAAAATCAACATCGTTTCCGTATTGCTTTTGATATAAGTCCATTATCAGATATACAGATTCATCACTTACATTTATTAATTTATCGTGTATATGGCTGCCTATTGTGCCACCGGTCAATATAACAAGAATTTTCATTTATAAGCCTCCGTATGTGCGTATGAAAACATCAAACAGTATAGCACACAACGACATTATATGCAATGTTTTTACAAAATAAACATAGTTTATCCCATATTCATAAGGTCTGAAATGACATTTGTTATCGCCCTTGCCGTATCGCCTGCGGACATACTGATTTCATTTGTTTCGTCAGAGGCTGTCTCCCCTGCACAGCCGCTTAAATATGCACCAGCGCTTGCAGCCAAAAGAATATCGTCGTTATATCCGCAAAGCGCGGCAATAACGCCGCTTAACACATCGCCGCTGCCTGCAGTAGCCATTGCGGCACAGCCTTTTTCCACTATATTTACGGTTTTACCGTCTGTTATTATTGTAGACGGACCTTTCAGCAAAACCGCAACGCCGTATTTTTCGGCATATTCCTTTGCGGCTTTTACGGGGTCGTTCAGTATTTCTTCAACACTAAGCCCTGTAAGGCGGGAAAATTCTTTGTTATGCGGGGTGACTATTATTCTGCAATTCGAGTTTTTAATTGTTTCGCCGTTAATTTGAGCCAAGCAAGTCAAAGCGTCTGCGTCAATAATCAGCCTGCCTTTGTAATTCTTTAGAATATATTCAAGTATCTTTTTGGTATCATCGGATACCCCTATGCCCATACCCATTGCAATACACTTATACTTTTCCATAAGCCCGTCAATACCGTCTTTATCAAAGAGCATGTCACCCTTGTTGTCGGGCATTGGATAGAGCGTGCTTTCAAGTATTTGCGGAATAATAAGGTTGCATATGCTTTCGGGTGCCGCAACGGTAACAACACCTGCGCCGCAGCGAACTGCGCAAGCAGCTGTATTTGCAAGGCGTATTGCTCCGCTGTACTTCTTGCTTCCGCCGATAAGCGCAATATAGCCGTAAGTAGATTTGTTAGAAAAATTTTTCCGCTTTCGCAAAGCATTTTTGCAATCCGAAGCCTCAAACAATTGGTATGGGGGTTCCACGGGTGAAATACCTATATCGCAATTCATCTTGTGTTTTATATTATCCTTTGCCATATTCAGAAAATGTCCGGGCTTGTATCCGCCTATGCTCACGGTCAAGTCAGATTTGACGCACATTTCGCACATTCCGCTGTCGCCGTTTAATCCGCTGTTTATATCAACGCTCACAACATATGCGTTACTGTTATTAATCGCATTAACGGCGGCTTTTTGCAGCGGCGGCAATTCGCCGTGAAATCCCGTTCCGAATATGCAGTCGACTATGGTGTTATATTCTTCAAACGAGGTGTTGTATTCGTAATTCTTTACGCTTATTCCTGTTTGCACACAAATATCATAATAATACCTGCCGTCCTCCGAGAATTTATCAGATAACAGAAATATTTCACAGTTACAGCCTTCCTTGTTCAACAACAACGCCAGCACATATCCGTCGCCGGCGTTGTTGCCGCTTCCGCAGACTATTGCAACAGGCTCTTTCCATAAAACATTTTCAAATACAGCCCTTCCTGCTCTGAGCATAAGGTCCTTTGATGAAACGGAATGCTTTATGGTTGACGCGTCACTTTTCCTCATATTATCAACAGATAAAATATTTTGCATGATCCACCTCTGTTATCTGCGAGTAAGCGAATGTTTTTTCAAAGCCACTGCCGGCTTATAAAACAGCATAATTACGCTAACGTCTATCGGCAACATAATTACGGCTTTCAAAAGTCTGCTTGCAAGCACCGCAATATAAGCGTTTCCGAACATAATAACGAGCCAAAGGGATGAAAGCAGCAACTCTACAAAAACTATTATTATGACCTCGCAAATTATAACTCTTAAAAGCGTGAGCTTTTTGTTATAGAAAAAGAACCCATAGATCATACCGATAATTATCCCGTTCAGGGTAAATCCGGGAAAATAGCTACCGCCAACAGGATTGAACACATATGATAAAATATCTCCCAATCCGCCGATAAGCGCGGCGGGAACAGGTCCGTACATGATGCCCGCAACAGCGGTGGGAGCAAACGCAAAACCAAGCTTTACGGTAGGGACAACAAGAACGGTCAAATAACCCAGTATTGTCCTTATCGCGAGCAAAAGTCCGCAAAACGTAAGCGACAACAGATTTTTAAGCTCACGAGCTGAATTTTTCAATATTTGACCTGTTTTTCTTATAATATTCATATTATTGATCACTCCATATAAAAAGCAACAGAAGAA